>NZ_JARKPW010000086.1:0-14784 GCF_029975095.1 Aminiphilus sp. | reverse complement strand
CCCGTTTCTCCACGTCCTTGGGCATGTGCGCCTTAGCGATTTTATCGGTGAACTCCTCGTATTCGGAAGAGCTCTCACCGTTACCCAACTCGTCCTGAATGACCCGAAGCTGTTCCTTGAGATAGTATTCCCGGTGGCTTCGCTCCATCTCCCGTCGCACTCGGTCATGAATGTCATGTTCAAGCTCAAGGATCTCGATTTCTCCGAGGAGTATCTTCAGGAGGTGTTCCATCCTCTGTTCCGGGTCCAGAATCTCAAGAAGCTGCTGTTTTTCCGCAACCTTCACGAGCAGATGGGATGAGATGAGATCTGTCATTTGTCCCGAGTCTTCGACGGACATGACGGACATGACCACTTCACTTGGAATTTTCGGATGAAGCGTCACATAATGCTCGAACTGCTCAAGGATACTTCGCCGGAGAGCCTCAATCCTGTCCGTCTGGATTACGCTCGCCTCTATCCGGCTGATCTCCGCTTCGAAATAATCCCTTTCGAGAGAATACCGGTCCACACCGACCCTGGTGATGCCTTCGACGAGCGCCTTCGTCGTCCCGTCGGGAACGCGGACCATTTGCAGCACATGACAGAGGGTTCCCACGTGATACAGATCCTCGGCGGAGGGGTCGTCCACGTGCATCTCCCTCTGGGCGACGACGAGGATGTTCTTGTCCCGCAGCATGGCTTCTTCCAGGGCCTTGAGCGACCGTGGACGTCCCACGAAAAGAGGCGCGATAATCCCGGGGAACAACACGAGATCCCGAACGGGAAGGACGGGAATGCGTCGGAGCGAATCGGACATGTTCAGGCGACCTCCTTGTCGTCCTTGCGGATCTCGACGGGATGGGCGCCGTCTTCGACAGTCTCCTTCGTGACAAGGATTTTCTTGAGCTTCTCAGCCCTGGAGGGAACGATATACATGAGATCCAGCATGATGGATTCCATGATGCTTCGCAGCCCACGCGCACCGGTGTTGCGTGCGGCGGCCTTGGCCGCCACGGCCTGAATGGCTTCTTCCGAGAACTCCAGGGTTACGCCCTCCATTCCGAAGGATTTGACGTACTGTTTGACGAGAGCGTTCTTGGGTTCCACGAGAATGCGCATGAGCGCTTCTTCGTCCAACTCTTCGAGAGGTGCGATGATGGGAAGACGCCCCACGAATTCCGGAATAAATCCATAGGCCATGAGATCCTCCGGCTGTGCTTCCTTGAGAAGAGAATAACGGTCCGAACGAGAATTACTCAATACCTGTCCGCCGAATCCGATGACTTTTTTGTTGACTCTCCGGGCAATGATGTTCTCGATTCCCTCGAAAGCGCCTCCGCAGATGAAGAGAATGTTCGTGGTGTTCAATTGCACGAAATCCTGATGGGGATGCTTGCGTCCGCCCTTGGGAGGGACGTTGGCGACAGTCCCCTCGAGAATGCGGAGCAATGCCTGCTGCACCCCTTCTCCGGAGACGTCCCTCGTGATGGACACGGATTCGGATTTTCGCCCCACCTTATCCACCTCGTCGAGGTAGATGATCCCCCGCTCCGCGCTTTGCACGTCGTAATCGGCGGCCTGAAGGAGACGCACGAGAATGTTCTCCACATCCTCCCCCACATATCCAGCCTCGGTGAGCGTCGTGGCATCGGCCATTGCGAAAGGCACCTGCAGTTTTTTTGCCAGGCTCTGCGCAAGAAGTGTCTTGCCCGATCCTGTAGGACCGATGAGGAGAACGTTACTCTTGTAGAGTTCCACCTCAGGATCGGGCTCCTGAATGGAGGCAATGCGTTTGAAGTGATTGTACACTGCAACAGCAAGGACCTTCTTCGCCGCGTCCTGACCGATCACATACTGATCGAGAAACTCCTTGATTTCGTGAGGCTTGGGAGTTTCCTTCGGCTCCGGAAGCGTCAAGTCCTCCGGAGGTGTTTTTTCTTCCTTGAGAATGAGGTTGCAAAGATTCACGCATTCGTTACAAATGTAAACGCCAGGACCCGCGATGATCTTCAACACCTCTTTCTGCCCCTTGCCGCAGAAAGAGCAGCGGATGCCTCGTCGCTTTCCGTCCTTGCTGTCTCCTCCATCGAATCGAAACATGTGGCCCCTCCTTGTGGAGACGTACTCCATCAAAACTCCTATGGGAATCGATCATTGATGTTACCGCAATTCACTTCAAAAAACAAACAAGGGAGCAATCGCTCCCTTGTCGCAGGTATCAGCCCCTCCGCGAGAAGGTGTCCGCCGGGGGCGTTCCTCTTCCGTCAGCGTTTCTCGATGACCTTGTCGACAATTCCGTAACGCTGGGCTTCTTCTGCGGACATGTAATAATCCCTGTCCATGTCCGTGGCGATTTTTTTGATGCTCTGCCCCGTGTGTTCCGCCAGGATTTTGCCAAGGAACTCCTTCATCCGGAGAATTTCCCTCGCCTGGATTTCGATATCCACAGCCTGCCCCTGTGCACCGCCGGAAGGCTGATGGATCATGATCCGGGCGTGAGGAAGAGAGTATCGTTTGCCCGCGGTGCCGCCGGAGAGCAAGACCGCCGCCATGCTTGCCGCCTGTCCGACGCAGATCGTCGAGACGGGACACTTGATGTACTGCATCGTGTCGTAGATGGCCATCCCTGCCGTGATGACGCCTCCGGGGCTGTTGATGTAGAGATGTACGTCCTTGTCGGGATCTTCGCTTTCGAGAAAAAGGAGCTGTGCCACGACGAGGTTCGCCAGATGGTCCTCTATGGCATCCCCGATGAAGACGATGCGATCCTTGAGCAAACGACTGTAAATGTCGTAGGAGCGCTCCCCCCGTCCGGTTTGCTCGATGACATAGGGTATGGTGTACATGACGTCACCTCTCACTCGGCCGCGCTGTCTTCAGCAGGTTGTTCCGATTCCGCCCGTGTTTCATCGCCGCCTGCGGGAATTTCCTTCACGGTTACGCAGGAGGCGAGATGGGCGAGGGCCTTTTGCATGCGAACATTATGCACCAGTGCGGCAAGAGCCTGCTGGTTTTTTCCGTACAGTTCGTACACTTTCTTGAGGGGTACTCTTCCGCGAAAAGCAAGAAGACGCATTTCTCTTTCCACGTCGTCGTTACCGACCTCGATCTCAGCCTTATCCGCATAGGCCTCAAGGATCAGACTGTTTCTGACATTTTTCTCGGCCCGTTCATGAAGCTCCATCTCGTACGCTTCCGGGCTTTGTCCGCTCTGTTCCAGAAAAGCCTCGAGCGTCGTGGAGAGCTGTTGTTCGAGGTATTCCTTTTCTTTTTCCCTGAGGGATTCCTCTTCACGGGAGACGAGCGTCTCGGGCAAAAGCTCCACGGAGGCTGCTTCCACGAATTTGGCGAAGGCGTCGTTCTTGACGGCCTCGGCGGATCGATACTCCATTTCTTTGGCCATACGGTCCCCGAGAAGTGCACGGAGCTCTTCGAGAGAGGCGGCCTTTCCCTGGGTCCACTCGGAAATGTGGTCGGCATCGAGTTCGGGAAGTCTCTCTTCCTGAATTTCGAGAACGTTGAACCGATAGGTCACGTCTTTTCCGGCGAAACGTTCGTCCTTGTAGTCGTCTTCCATGTGAATGGTCACAGCGACGTCGGTTCCCGCTTCGGCTCCCAAAAGGGCGCTGCGGATCTCGTGCCGGAGTTCAGGAGAGTGGAGATGAATATGGGCGTCCTCTTCGGTGAAAGGGACCTCCTCTCCAGCGAGAACGGCACTGTAGTGAACCTTCACCGTGTCCGACTCCCGGGCACACCGCCCCTCAATGGGAACGAGAGATGCGTGTTCCTTGCGAAAGCCCTCCACGGCTTTGTCGATGTCTTCGTCCGTGAAGGTGAAGACAGGTTTTTCCACGACAAGGTCCTTGGGATCCACAAGAGTGACTTCGGGGCGTACCTCGAAGGTCATGTCCATGACAAGAGGTTTTCCTTCATCGACTTGCGTGAAGGAAATTTGGGGTCTTTCCAGGAGAACCAGCTCGTACTCCTCAATGAGTGTGTCGACAGTCTTGGGGACGAGAGTCTCCAGAGCTTCCGTGTGGATGGCTTTTTTGCCCACCACCATTTCGAGAACACGACGTGGAATGTGGCCTTTCCGAAATCCCTTGATGATTGCAGATTTGCTCAGTTCTCGAACGGCATTGGCATCCTCGCGTTCGAATTCTTCCGCGTCGATTTCCACATGAATGACCGTTTTGTTCTTCTCCTGGGAAAGAATTTCTGAACGCAAGAAGGACAACCCCTTTCGCCGAGACGGTTTTCGTGCTTTTTCCGTAGTATAGCACGGTCAATGCAATACATGAAAAGACCTCGATGGAAAGCCCACCGAGGTTTCTCAGTCTTCTAACCTGACACGTGGTGCGAGAGGGGGGACTCGAACCCCCACGCCGAAGCATAGGATCCTAAGTCCTACGTGTCTACCAGTTCCACCACTCTCGCAGACTGAAATTTCTGGTGGACCGTGCAGGAATCGAACCTGCAACCCCCTGATTAAGAGTCAGGTGCTCTGCCAGTTGAGCTAACGATCCGTTCTCACTTGTACTTGAGTTACCATCCCTGCTTGACCGACTCCGGTTTTGGCAGATACCTCACGATTTCGGGAAACGAGAATCGCTCCAGAAACGCAACCCTACGGAAGTTCCTCCAAGGGGAACCGGAGAAAAATTTGGCGCGCCGGACAGGATTTGAACCCGTAACCTTCGGATCCGTAGTCCGATGCTCTATCCAGTTGAGCTACCGGCGCGCAGAGAACGCTTCTGGCGGTGGGAGAGGGATTCGAACCCTCGAGGGAGGTTTTTGCCCCCCTACCCGCTTAGCAGGCGAGCGCCTTCAGCCGACTCGGCCATCCCACCCCAACGACGCGGGGTATATTCTATTAAGGCTCACTCTTTCTGTCAATACCCGTAAAACCACGAGTTTTGCCCGATCTTTCGAGGCGACTTCCCCATATCACAGATTTTTCCCCTTCTCTTTCTCCAACCGCTTGGCCCGTCAAGGAACGTTGCCCTTGTGTTACCTCAGGAATTGCTGTCCGGCGACGCGGGGTCAGGCGAAAGCGGCACGACCTCCGGAGAAGCCGGTGACATATCCGGCGACGTGGTTTCGAGAACAGGATCGGCAAAAAGCGATGCATCAAGAAGGTGAATGGTGGCACGCTCCCGCAGGGATGCAAAATAGGCACCCTGGGCTTCCCTGCGTTTTTCTCCGAGAATGAGTTCGCGCACGTCCGCACTGACATCCTCGAAGGGAACGACGCCGCCCTCGTCTCTGCTGATCCGCTCCAGAACATACACATCCTCACTGATCACCACAGGGGATGTCACTGCCCCATCTTCGAGAGAGGCTACGGCGGTCCAGATTTCCTCTGGAACCCGCCCTTTCGCGAGGGTAACCGTACTGTCCTCGGAGACGGGATATGTCAGGTCATCCGAGAAGGTGCGCCCTAAATCGTTCCAGGAAACCCCGGCGAGGAGTTCCTCGGAAAAACGCTTTGCCTTGTCCCGGTCCTTGAGATGCGCCGCGCGGACCAGAATCGTCTCCGGGCGAGTGAAAAAAAGCTCTTTGAGTGTATCGTAGAACTGAACGTCCTCATCGCCGGAGATCGTCACGCTGGAGACTTCCATCGCGAGAATCTTTTGTTGTGCAATATTGTCGGCGATCTCCTTGCGCAGAGCTTTTTCGTTGATCTGCTGCTGTTGGATGTACTCCCGGTATGCTTCGATCGTGGGAAACTGATTCTGGATGTTCTTCAGCGCCGTGTCGATCTCCGCTTCGGGGACATCAATCTTGCGAGCCGCGACTTCCTTGCGGAATTCCTGACCGATGGCGAGATTATCGATGAACTGGCGCCGAAGACGCACGATATCCGCCTCAGTGACGTCCTTTACCCCGCTCCGTTCCGCGAGGTCCGCCACACCTCGTTCGAGCTGGGAACGCATGACCTTGTTCCCGTTGATTTCGGCGACGGCGTAGTCGCCTTCAGCCCCTCCGCCTCCGCCGGAACGGGTGTACATGCCGTAGCCGGCAAAAATAGAGATGACGAAAAGAACCACCACACTGATCATGATTCCCTTCACCTGGGTGCGCAGCGTCTTCATGAACAAGGCAAACCGTCCCCTTTCGTGTTTCCGTATCCTCGTGCCGTTCCACGGCAGCGCCACATATGATACGGTCGATGCAGGAAGGTGTCAAAGGTCCATTCTTTCGGGAAAAGGGATGGGCCGTACGGAGACGGGGAACCCGGGAAATGCAAAGTTCTCGCTGCCGCTCCGGATTCTGTTTTCCCACCCTCGGAGTAGGTGACTCCGGAAAACTCAGATATCTCGCATTGAACTGCCTCGTTTCGGTTGGGCTTTGAGCGGGACGGAAAGATCTGCGGCACCTTCCATCGCTTCGAGAAGGACCTTTTCCGTTTCTTGAACGGCGACTGCAGGTGTCTCCACGACCAGGGAGTCGTGAACCTGGAGAACGAGCGTCGCCTCAGGCAGATTTTTCATGGACAGAGTGTAGAAGCGGATCATGGCCAGCTTGGCGATATCCGCTGCCGTACCCTGAATCGGCGTGTTAATGGCGACTCGTTTCAATGCTCCACTCCCTCGCCCTTCGACGGTGGACACTTCGTCCAGAGGGCGGATCCGCCCGAAAAGTGTTTTCGTGTATCCTCGGCGAAGAGCCTCCCGGGATGTCTCTTCCATGTATTCCCGGACGCCCGGAAATACATGGAAATAGCGTCGGACCAATTCCTGCGCTTCTCCGTTTCCGACGGCGAGCCGCTCTGCAAGACCGAAAGCGCTCATGCCGTAGAGAAGGCCGAAGTTTACGACTTTCGCCTTGCGTCGAAGCTCCGGGGTAACATCCTCCGGTGAGACGGAAAAGACCCATGAGGCTGTTTCCGTGTGGACATCCCGTTCTTCGACGAAGAGAGTGCGAAGACGTTCTTCTCCGGCAAGATGCCCGAGAATACGAAGTTCGATCTGGGCATAATCCGCAGCGACGAAAAGATGTTCCTTTTCTCTGGGGACGAGTGCGCTCCGAAAACGTCCTGCCCACTCGCCGAAGACGGGGAGATTCTGAACGTTCGGATTCGTGCTGGAAAGGCGCCCCGTTCCGGTCACGACATGCTCGAAGGTAGAATGAACACATCCGGTCGTTTCATCTCTGGCCTTGAGAAAAGGATGGACAAAGCCAGTTAGCATTTTGCTCAATTCTCGATGTTCGAGCAGCAGCGAAGGAACGTCGCCACCCGGGCGAGACGCGAGCATTTGCAGGACGGAAACATCTGTGGAATAACCTGTTTTTGTTTTCTTCAGCGGAGGAAGACCGAGCTTTTCGAAGAGGAGCCATCCCACTTGTTTCGGAGAATTCAGGTTTATCTGTGTACCCGCGTTCTGCGCAAGTTCCTCTTCAATAACATCGATGCGCCGTTGTAAATCCATTTCAAGCTCAAGGAAACCGGTCTTGTGTACGCCGAGACCGTGTTGTTCCATGTCCACCAACACGGGACAGAGAGGCAGGTCAATGGAGCGTTGGAGTTGCTCCAGCCCGAACTCCTCCAATTGTGGTTGAATGATGGAACGAGTGCGCCAAAGCGCTTCCGTTACAGCCGAAGGCGCGGCATCGGTTAGGACGCCTTGGTTTTTCAGGATGTCACGCAATGACGCGGATGCCCTGTCCGGGTGCAACAGATAGAGAGATGTCTCGGCATCCCAGACCCGTTCAGGGGACAGTGTCACCTTTCCACGGAGGATGGAGCAAAGCGTCTTGTAGCGAAGCGTCAGGAGCGTTCCCTTTTGTGCCCATTCCGAGAGGGGAGTAAAGAAACCTCCGCTTTCGGGGGATCCGGACCAGCAGCGCCCGTCCCTGGAAGCGAGAAACAGCGTCGGACACATGCCATGGGAAGAGTCTTCGTTCTCTGGAAACCAATGGACAGCCAGCTCGTCCTCGCGGAACAATTCGTCCAGAGAAACCGTTCGAGAGGCTCGGTTGTCCACTTCTCCGGAAAGAGAACGCGTCTTCAGTCCACTTTTTTCCTCTCCCGTTTTCTCATCTTTCGGAGCAGGGTGTCCGAAAGGCGCCTCTCTCAGTTCTTTTCCCGAGGAAGCATTTCTCGGAGCAAGAATCTTTGCCGAAAAACGTTCCATGCCCAACCGTGAACAGAGGTCCCTCAGTTCCTTTTCATCGGCGCTTCGCGGAAGGAGTTCCTCAAGGGTAAGTGCCTCTTTCACGGAGAGCGTCACGAGATCTCTGCTACGCCACGCAGTATCCTGGTGTTCCAGAAAGCGTCCTTTCAAAGCCGGAGAGAGCTCGGAAAGGGAAGAATAGATGTTTTCCAAAGACCCGTATTGCCCGAGAAGTTTTCGCGCCGTTTTATCGCCCACGCCGGGGATCCCTGGAACGTTGTCCACGGCATCCCCCACCATGGCGAGATAATCTCGCATAGCATCCGGACTGAATCCATACTCCCGGAGAAAAAGCTCCTCATCGAACAGTGCGAAAGAAGAGACACCTTTTTTCGGACGAAGAACACGGATCCGGTTCCCAAGCACCTGAAGGATATCCTTGTCCGCAGAGACGAGAAGCACCTCGGCTCCTTCGGAGGCCGCACGGAGTGCGGTCCCGGCGAGGATGTCGTCCGCCTCGATACCCTCAAGTGCGGTGACACAATATCCCGATGCATGGAGAATTGATTTCAAAAACGGGAGTTGCCTGGAAAAGTCCGGCGGAGTGGGAGTACGTCCCTCTTTGTACGCGGCATAGACTTCATGACGAAACGTGGGTCCCTTTGCATCGAAGATGATGCCCACATGGGATGGGGTCCATTCCTCGAGAATTTTCTGAAACATGTTCAAAAACCCCACGATGGCATTTGTCGGTGTGCCGTCGGGAGCATTGAGTTCCGGCAGTGCGTAGAAGGCACGAAAGGCGAGCCCGTGACCGTCGATAAGGAGTGCGAGTGTTTTTCCCATTGCCTTTTCCACCTTCCGATTCTTGTTTCGCTCAGTATACCATTCGGAAAGACGGGAACCGCCTCCGAAAAACATCGTGCGTTTTCGAGTTCCCTCATGTGATGGTAATATAGGGCTTCTCGTAAGCGCCGTAACAATTTTTCCGAATCGACCTGTGGAGGGATTACCGATGACGGAGCATGTACGTGTGCGATTCGCTCCCAGCCCTACGGGGGCGCTGCACATTGGGGGCGGTCATACCGCGTTGTTCAATTGGCTTTGGGCAAGACACACTGGAGGAACCTTTGTCCTTCGCATAGAGGACACGGATCGCCAGCGCTCAACCTTGGAATATGAAAGAACAATCATGTCCGGGATGCAATGGCTCGGCTTGGATTGGGATGAAGGCCCCGATCGCGGCGGTGATTTTGGCCCCTACCGCCAGTCGGAACGGCTGGAAACCTATCGTGCCTATGCGGAACTTCTTTTAAACAAGGGGTGTGCCTATCGGGATGGAGAGGCCGTGATCTTCCGGGTTCCGCAAGGGAAAGCCGTTTCCTTCGACGACGCCGTGTACGGAAGCATCACCATGCAGAGTGAGACCTACAAGGACATCGTTCTTTTGAAGAGCGACGGGTTCCCCACGTACAACTTTGCCGTCGTGGTGGACGATTACACCATGGATATCACATGGGTCATACGTGGTGAAGACCACATCATGAACACACCGAAACAGATTCTTCTGTACGACGCTTTCGGATGGCGGCTGCCCCGTTTCGCGCACCTTCCCATGATCCTCGGTACGGACAAGAAGAAACTCTCCAAGCGTCACGGAGCGACAAGCGTGTACGAATACCGTGATCTTGGCTTTCTTCCCGACGGGGTGTTCAACTTCCTGGCGCTTCTCGGGTGGAACCCCGGCGACGAACGGGAAGTGTTCGACCGTGAAGAAGCGGTGTCCCTCTTCGAGCTCTCCAGGGTGACGAAAAAAGCGGCAGTCTTCGACATGGACAAGTGCAACCACATCAACCAGGAACATCTCAAGCGGTGTTCTCCGGAGATGCTTTTTGCACTTGTCTCGCCCTTCTGGAAGGAACTCGGGCTTCCCGTGGAGAGCCATTCCCGCGCCTTTCTCGAGAAGGCACTGGTCCTCATGGGAGGGCGCGGCCAAACCACGAGAGAACTCGCCGAATACAGCGATTACTTTCTTTCCTTCGCTCCGGTGGTCTCCAGATATACCGCGTCCGATCTCGATCCGGAAAAACGAGCCTTGCTCGGAAAGTTTTTCCGAGAACTCCTGGCCCTTGATGTGTGGAATGTTTCCTCAATGGAAGAAATGACGCGGCGATGGGTCGAGGTGAATGGCGTCAAGATGAAAGACGTGGCGATGGCATTTCGCTGGATTCTGACGGGGAGGAAAGTCAGTCCGGGCATTTTCGAAGTGGCGGAGCTTTTGGGTAGAGACGAGGTTGCGAAACGCCTCGCACACTATGGATTTTCGGGAGCATAGCTCTTCAGATAGTGTCCGAGAACCGAAGCGGGAGAATCGGGAGCTGCGAGAAACGCATACCAGAGAAGTGCGTGAACGAATTCCAGGGATGCATCACCCTGGCTCCACACGAAAAATCCTTTCTTGACGAGAGAAGCGATCCCCACGCCTTTATAGGCCTGGGGATTTTTCGTGTCGCCTTCGGCCTGGCTACAGGCGATCACCATGGGTTTCATCGGTTCATTCTCGAAACGAGAGACAAGGGCTTGCAGAATCTCGGAGGGCGCGTTCCCCGCGCCGAACCCCAGAAGCACGAGAGCTTTTTCTTCTCCCGTAAAATGTGGTGCACACCCCGGCATGCACAGATACCAACGAAGTTGCCCCGCAAGGGTAGAAATGCTTTCCGCCGTTTCTTCTTTTTTCAAAAGATCCTGAAGAGGTCGGGGAGAATTCCAGTGCAATTCCGGCAGAAGAATCTTCGGTGCTTCGCGTCCCCACTCGGGGCTGAAGAAAACGGGCAATCCGTTGACGGCGGTAAACGCGTCGGGGTGAATCGCCCTGGCTTTGTGCGCTCGTTTCCCAGGGATCAGCTTCCAGTTGAAGTAGACCCATACACCGGGATATCCAGCGCAGACGACCTGCGCTGCGCCTCGAAGGTTCACCTGTACGTCCTCGGGCGTGTAATCCAGCGTCAGCTGACTTCCCGTGAGCACCACGGGAAGAGGAATCCCTTCGAGAACAAGAGAGAGCCACGCTGCGGTAAAGGCCATGGTATCCGTTCCATGAAGGATGATGACACCCTGGATGTCGCCCTTCTGCAGCTCTCCGATGATGATTCGAGTGAGCCCGATCCAGTGTTGCGGGTTCAGATCGGAGCTGTCCAGTCCGGGAACTCCCCAGGGAACGGCAGTGACGACACGAAGGCCTCGGTCGTCGAAAAATTCTCCAAGAAGGCGTTCAAGCCTTTCGGATGCTCCGGCGTCCGGTGCTGTGTCCTTACCGTCTCTCATGGCTCCGGCGATGGTTCCTCCCGTGAGTAATACCAACACACGCCGCACGGCAATCCCTCCCGGCAAAAAACGGATCCGCGGCAGAGAGTGCCCCGCCGCGGACCAAGAATGTCACTTCGGGTGAATGGCGTTTTTAGGACATGCGTCGGCGCAGGCAGCGCAACCCACGCACTTGACCTCATCAATTCGGTGCTTTTCCTTGATTTTTCCCGAGATGGCCTGGGTAGGACAGACCTTTGCACATTTTGTGCAGCCGATGCACGCGTCCGGGTCCACCTCGTAGGTGGAACGGGGCTGTTTGTCCTCCGCCTCCGAAGCGGCTGTCTGCGTGACGGGATTTCTCGGGCCGGAATCGCGAACAATCTCTCCTATGCGGTCATAAGTGGAGTTGAGACATTCGTCGGTCATCCAGATGCAGTTGACGGGACAGATCTCCGTGCACTGTTCGCAAAAACAACATCTATCGACGTGAAAGATCACTTTCTTCTCTTCCGGCAGAAACGTAATGGCGTTGGCAGGGCAAACTTTCTGACAAAGCCGACAGCCGATGCAGGTGGAGCGGTCATAGGCGATGCGTCCCCGAAATCGCGGAGGAACACTCACGGGAGGGACAATGTCCACTACTCCCTCTGCCGCCGCGCGCAGAGCATCACCGAGATGCTCCGGCATATGCGGAAGGGGAAAGGGATTCGTGAAGGTCGGTTCGCTCAGTTGTCGAAGAACCTGAAGCATCATGCGATTCAACATGGTCGGACTTCCTCCTCACACCAGAGCGTCCAGAGAGACGAGAAGCATGCCCGCCAACGCGAGGCCGGAAACCTGAACCCAATAGAATTTGGAGGCCTGCCAGATCTTGAGACGTCCCAGAGAGGTACGCACGAGCGTTACACTTACCATCTGCACGAGAAAAACCTTGATCCAGAACCAGAGAAAGTCCACGGCAAAAGCGACCACGCTGCTCATGCCGAGAAAACGGGCCAGCGACCACGGGAAGAAAAGGGACACCACGACACCACACATGGCGAGCGTCCGGACGGCAAAGGTCATCTTCAGCAGTGCGAGATTTCTTCCCGAATATTCCGCAATGAGTCCCTCCAGGATTTCTGTTTTGGCCTCGGGAATATCCATGGGTGATTTTCCCACCTCTGCGGGAACGACGGCAAGGAGAGTCCCCAGTAGCACAAGCAGACCGAGAAAACCGGTTTTCCCCACCATTTGCCACACGGACATCCCCACGAAAGACTCCAGATTGAAGGGGTCGCCGGGCATGCCCGTTCTGTAGGCGATCCAGGCGAGAGTACAGATGACCGTCGCGAGAGGCGCCTCGTAACTCATCATGAGGACCATTTCCCGTTGGGCACCTACGTTTGCATAGGGAGAAGCGCTGGCGAAGCCACCCACTACCATTGCGACGGCGGAGAGAGCGAACAGATAGAGAATCAACACGAGATCACCCTCCCCCCCAAGGATGGGAGGAAGGGACCCGACAGGAATGTAAAGGAAAATCATCATGGCGGACACGCAGGCCACCCACGGAGCTCCGTTGAAAAGCCACGCCAACGCGGCTCGAGGAATGATGTTTTCTTTTCCCATGAGCTTCAGCAGGTCGTAGAAAGGCTGGAAGACCGGTGGTCCGAGCCGGTTCTGCATGCGAGCGTGAACGAGTCTGTCCACACCGTCGAACACCAGTGCCACTACAGAGGCGAGAAGGATCAACGCCGTTCCCGAGACAGTTTTCATCAAGAAAAGGGTCATTGCCGCATCAGCCTCCTCGTCTTTTCCCGACAACGTTCGATCAGGTCCTGTTTAACCAGCACTTCCTCGCGTTCTGCGGCACGGTCGGTGACGAGAACCCTTTCCATACATGAAATACAGGGGTCGACACTGTTGAGAATCAGGGGTGCATCGGCCAGTTCCTGGTCCCGGAACATTAGGGGCCAGGAGATGGCATTCGAGTAGGTGGGGGCCCGAACTTTCCACCATGTAATATTTTCCGCGCCCTTGGTAAGGCGTATGGCGTGCGTGTCATCTCCTCTCGGAGCCTCCACGAAGCCGATTCCTTCACCATCGGCCTGTTTGAGGTAGTTCAACAGCTTCGGCAGTTTCGGCTCCCACATGAGTTCACCGGACGGAAGGCCATCGAGGCAACGTTCGATGAGGTCCAGAGACTGGTGGATCTCCGTGGCGCGGACGAAAAAGCGATCGTAGACATCCCCATGGCTCTTTCCGAGATAATCCTGGGGGACGATGGGAGTTACGTCCAGCTCTCCGTAGGCCTCATAGGGAGCGGACCAGCGGAGATCGATCCTGAGCCCGGACCCCCGAGCCGTCGGCCCCAGAGCGCAATACCGCATCGCCTCCTGAGGCGAAAGGGGGCCCACGTGACGCATGCGTGCAAGCGCCACGGGGTCGTCAAACACAACATCGGTGAAGGTGGCGATGTTGTTCCGATAATAGTCGAGCATGTCGCGAATGGCTCTTGCCACTTCGGGTGTGATATCGCGGCGCACACCGCCCACTGTTCCCACACCGTAGTTCACACGGTTACCGGTCAAGGCTTCGAGTACATCCATCACCTTTTCCCGGAGCTGCATCCCCAAATGGAAGGCGGAATCGTACCCGATGGTATAACAGGCGACTCCAGCCCAGAGGATGTGGGAATGCACCCGTTCCAGCTCCAGAAGAAGAGACCGGATGTACTGGGCACGGCGGGGTACAGGGATTTTTGCCGCGTCCTCCACGGCGCGGACGAAGCAGGTGATGTGTGAGAACGAACAAATGCCGCAGACGCGTTCCGCGAGATAGATCACCTGAATCGGATTTCGATCCCGGGCCATGAATTCGATGCCGCGATGAATGGCGCCCGGTCTGATTGTCGCCTGGACGATGCGCTCTCCGTCGACATCAAGCCATGCCGTGATAGGCTCCTTGAGTCCGACGTGCACGGGGCCGATGGGAACCCGATAGGTCGTCTTTCCTTGTGCCATAGGCTATTCCCCCTCCCCCTGCTACGACAGATGGCGGATGTGTTCTTCCCTGGGGCCGGTCTCATCGCGCCGCATGGGCTTGATCGATGTGTCCCAGTTCTCGGGAAGGAGAAGCAGTGATTGATTCGGAAGTCCCTGAAACGCCACACCCAGTGCTTCCTTCGCCTCTCGTTCGCTGTATTCGACTCCTGGAATCCGTTCCCAGAGAGAGGGCATGATGAGGTCTTCCTTGGGAATGCGGACGCGCACATTGACTCCAAGGTGTTCCCCTCGTCCCGCACAGCGAAAAAGGGAAAAATGGTAGACGAAAAGAATGTGATCTCCCGAGTCGTCCGTAGAAAGCACATGGAAATGGGGAAAATCGAAAAGGAACA
>NZ_JARKPW010000045.1:0-4790 GCF_029975095.1 Aminiphilus sp. | reverse complement strand
GGCCGTCGTCGAGCGCTTCACAAAGGGCCAAAAAGACCGACGCAGCCGAAGTGTTCCCGTACCGGTCCAGATTCACCACGGCTCGCTCCGGAGAGACGCCGAAGCGTCGGAGAATACCCTCCATGATACGCCAGTTCGCCTGATGAAAGATCCACCAGTCCACCTGCCCCGGCTCGATCCCCGAAGTCTCGCAGAAGGACTGAAGGAACGGAGGCAGTTCCCTGTTGACGAACTTGAAAACCTCGTTGCCTTTCATGTGCACGAAATGAGCTCCCTCTTCGAGGGTTTCCTTCGAGGCGGGCCTTTCCGAGCCGCCGGCAGGAAGACTGATGAGGTCGTGCTTCGTCCCGTCCGCCCGAAGTGCCGCGGCAACGAATCGACCGTCTCCTTCCCGACGGGGACCGAGCACGCACGCTCCGGCTCCATCCCCGAAAAGAACACAGGTGTTTCTGTCCTGCCAGTTGATAAGACGGGAAAGCGCCTCAGCCCCGACGACCAGCACATGCCGCCAAACACCTGCGGCAATGCCCGAAACGGCGACGGTCAAGGCATACACACACCCGGTGCAGCCCGACTGCACATCGAAAGCACCCGCTTTTTTCGCGCCGAGCCTCCCCTGAACCTTCGCTGCGGTACAGGGGAAAATCGTGTCGGGGGAATTCGTGGCCACGATGACCATGTCCAGCTCTTCCGGAGCGAGCCCAGCCCGTTCGAGAGCGATTCGGCCTGCTTCGACAGCCAGATCGCTCGTCTGTTCCTCCGGAGCGACGATATGCCGCTCGCGGATTCCCGTGCGTTCCAGAATCCATTCGTTCGACGTGTCCACCATCTGTTCCAGTTCCTGATTCGTCAGAATGCGCTCGGGAACGTGCATGCCGGTCCCCCAAAGGCTCACTGCTTTCCCGGAGAACAAACTCATGGAGCATCTCCTCTCTGGACCAATTCCTCCCGAATCATGGCGACGCCCTTCCTCCGGGCAAAATCCCTGGCAACCCGGAGAGCGCTCGAAATCGCCGTGGCTTTGGACCTGCCGTGGGCTTTCACGACCGCGCCGTCCACGCCGAGCAACGGAGTGCCGCCGTACTGTTCGTAATCGAAACGACGCCATATATCCTTGAACATCGGAATCATGAAGATCATTCCGACCTTGGGGAGCAAGCGTCTGCTGATTTCTTCCCGGAGAAGATCATACACGCCGTGGACGATTCCTTCGCCGAACTTGAGGAGAATGTTTCCGGTGAAGCCGTCACAGACGACCACATCCGCCACGCCTCTCGGGACGTCTTTTCCCTCCACGTAGCCGACGAAGCTGTGGGAAGAATTCTTCCGCAGAAGCTCCCTGGTCTCCATGACGACCTCGTCTCCCTTGATCTCCTCCTCGCCGTTGGAGAGCAGAGCGATTTCGGGACGTTGTATGCCCATGATGCACCGCATGTAGACTTCGCCCATAACGGCGAATTGATAGAGATGTATGGGCTTGCACCGCACGGTGGCTCCCACGTCGAGCAGCAGGGACACCCGGTTGAGAACCGGAAGTGGCGCGCCGAGTGCAGGTCGTTCGATCCCGGGGATACGTCCCACCACAAGAACGCCGCCGGCGACGATGGCTCCGGTGTTCCCTGCGGAGACGCATCCCTCCGCCTCCCTGGAACGCACCATTTCCATGGCGATCCGCATGCTCGACCGGCGCTTCTTACGTATCGCCACCGAGGGAGATTCATCCATACCGATGATCTCTTCCGCATGCACGATATGAAGCCGCTTCTCGTCCCTGTGGCCGATTTCCTCCAGGGTTCTTTCCACCACAGGTCCCTGCCCGACGAGGGCGATTTCCAGATCCTGGAACTCCCGACAGGCCAGAACGGCACCCCGACAGATTTCCATCGGAGCGTGGTCCCCCCCCATCACATCAAGAGCCAGATGCATACTCTCCACCTCTCTCCGGCCAAGGCTCCGACATTGTCTCCGTTTCAGAGGGAATCACCGGGTTTCGTGGTCTCCGCCTCGGGAACGACCACGACGATGAAGCGTCCGAGAAATTTCTCCACCTCGTCGACACGAATGCGCACGCTCACGACGAATTTGTTTCCCTTGGACGTGCCTACCTTTGCACGAGCCACAAGTTTGTCCCCGACATAGACAGGTGCTCTGTACCTGACCCTGGCGGAACCCGTGATGACCATGTCCGCCCCGATGACCGCAATGGCCAGAGAACTCGCCATCGCGTAAATATGATGATCGCTCAAAAGGGATGTGTGCCGGAAAGCCATGGAACCGTCGGTCTGAAGAATGGAAAGTCCCCACACGTTGGGTTCGAGATCGACGAGTTCGCCCACGACTTCGTCGTACCGAAGGGATCTGAGGCGACTTGTGGCCTTTTCCGCCATCAGCCGCGTCCGCTCCCGAAGTTCGGGAATGCCGAGAAGGGCCCTGTCCAGCCGTATCGTGCTCACGCTGGCTCTCAAAAGACCTGCGAGTTCCTCGTCGGTACGAAGAGGATCCGAATCCAAAAGGGAGAGAAGCTTCTGATGTCGAAGCTTTCGATACACCGACCGAGCCAGTGCGACCCCCTCCTTTTGACAGCAGGTATTAACAGCAACCGCTACCGGGAAAGTATATGGGGGAACCCGCTTTTTGGTCAAGATGGGGAATGCGATTTCCGGCAAAATGGCGCATTTCCCCCTGGAAGGCCGTAAAACCTCGACACGCCGTACACCTTTTCGTGGCTCCATGCACGATCAGGCTCTCCACAAAGGGACATGCAGTCGTAAGAATTTTTTCCGGGGAGTTTTCTGGACAGCGGTGTTTTACAGGAGTTTTTTCAGGAAGGGCGATTTTTACGAAAAGACATCAGGCATACCGGGGGAGAAAAGACCAGAAGGAACGCTCGCTCGGAATGGTACATTTTGACGGAAGAAGCATCTTCGTCTTGCGGACTGCCTCGCAGAGCAGTTCCGGGGAAACAAAACAGCCAAAAAGGGAAAGTGGACGCAACACACAGTCTGTGTCACGTCCACTCCCCCTCCCGGGTTCAGGAAAAAGAAGTGCGCCTTACGCTTCTTCCTTGCCTTCCGCCACTTTGCGTCCTCTGTAGTGGCCGCAGGCACGGCAGGCACGATAGCTCAGCACGGGCTCCCCGCAATGGGGACAGGTTCCCGTGGAGGGCATACTCAGATCTCCCAGCCAATGGGCCTTCCGGTTATGGGTGCGCGCGTGCGACACCCTCCTTTTCGGTACCGCCATCAGTGTTCTCCTCCTTCGGTTTCGTTCTTCTCCTGCAACGGAAACAACGCAGCAAGCCGGGGATCCACATCACGGACACACGCACACGACCCCTCGTTCAGGTCGGCGCCGCATCGGGGACAGATCCCGAGGCATCCTTCGTCACAAAGGGCCTTGGCGGGCAACGATTCGAGAAGCGTCTCCCATACCTGCTCCCGAACATCAATGACATCGGTTGCCTCACGGAGGATGACAACGCGCTCCTGGTCCGTGCTGTCCTCTTCTTCGCTTTGATCACCTTCAGGCCGCAGTGTATAAAAATACACGAAATTTTCGTTTATGGCAAGAGAAACGGGACGAAGACACCGGGCACACGGAACAAATGCCTCTCCCTCGACGTGGAGGTCCACCTGCGTTGCGTCCTTCAGCCGGAAAACCGACGTGTTCACGGAAAAGCCCTCGGGAAAGCGATATTCCTGCCCCCAATAGAAAATGCTCATGGGGCTTCTTAACTCCCAGGAATAGCGTTTTTCCTCTCCCGGGGTCTTTTGCCCTGAAGAAACACGGAAATGCCACGATTCCGGCATGGCCTCCCACATCATTGCACACACCACCTCGCCGGTGTCACGTCGGCGTTTCCTCAGGAAACCAGCGACAGGGTGTCTCTCGCGATGACAAGTTCCTCGTTCGTGGGGACGACGAGAAGCGCCACCCTGGAATCGGGCTTGCAGATGAAGGCCTCTTTCCCTCGCACGGCATTCTTGGATTTGTCGAAGAGGGCTCCGAGGAATTCCAATCCCTCGCATACCATCTCCCGGACGAGAACCGAGTTCTCCCCCACACCGGCGGTGAAGACCACCGCATCCAGTCCTCCCATGGCCGCCGCATAGGCACCGATATATTTCTTCACGCCATAGCAGAGGATATCGAGCGCGAGTTTCGCCCGGCGGTTTCCACCCGCCGCGGCATCCTCAACATCCCGAAGATCGCTACTGATACCTGAGATACCCAGCACACCGCTATCCTTGTGAAGCACGTGACTCATGGCTTTGGAATCCAGCCCTTCCTCCTGCATGAGATGAAGCACTGCCACGGGATCAACATCACCGCACCGGGTCCCCATGAGGACCCCCGAGACGGTGCCGAACCCGAGCGTCGTGTCCACCGACCTGCCCCCGTCCACGGCGGCGATGGAACTGCCGTTGCCGAGATGGCAGGTGACGATCTTCAGATTTTCGAGAGGTTTTTCAAGCATCGCCGCCGCGCGGTGCGCCACATACAGGTGACTCGTTCCGTGAAAACCGAATCGCCGCACGCGATACGTCTCGTAGTAGTGATAGGGAACCCCGTAGATAAAGGCCCGCTCCGGCATGGTCTGATGGAAAGCCGTGTCGAAGACGGCGATCTGCGGAACCTTGGGAAGGATTTCCATCATAGACTTGATGCCGAGGAGATTCGCGGGGTTGTGCAGAGGAGCGAAGGGCGTGCACTCGTCGATGGTCCTGAGGACATCCGCCGTGACAACCACGGATTTGGCGAATTTCTCACCGCCGTGAACGACCCGATGT
>NZ_JARKPW010000025.1:0-1565 GCF_029975095.1 Aminiphilus sp. | reverse complement strand
GGTGCGCCCTCCGTGTTCGGAGGGCTATCGTCCTGGATGTGGAGGAACGATGGGAAACTCCAGGAACGGTTCTCGGGGAGTTCGAGATTCGGTAGTCTTTCGGGACTTCGCGGTTTTTTCCGGCGTTCCTTCCTTTTGATGACGGCGATTCGTGGGTGACATCCCTCCGGAAAGGCCGAAGATGTCTTTTTTCGGCCTTTCCGGGTATGTTCGGCATCTCCGGAATGTCGGTGCCGGGAACCGGGACGGCGCGTGCTCCGTTCCGCACCGGCAGAGCGTGTGGTGTTCCGCCATCCGCGGGGGCGCGTCCGCTCCGGAGCACGCTCAGGGAGCTGAACAAAGCGGTGTTTCTCCATCCACGGGGGCGTTCCGGCATCCTTCCGAGTTCGGGCGCGAATTTCCACGTTCTGCCGTCGCCTGAATATGGAGCCCCCGGCGGGCGAAAACCTTTTTGGCCAGGAAGATGGCGTTGAGCGCTCTCGGAAATCCCGTGTAAGGAATGCACTGCAGAAAGGCTTCGACGAGTTCCTCCGGTGAGATGCCCACGTTCAGCGCGCCGTTGATGTGCACTTCCAACTGCGGTTCGCATCCCCCCGCCGTGAGCAGACTGCTCGTGGTGATCAGCTCCCTTTCCCGCAAGGAGAGCCCTTTTCTGGAATAAATGTCGCCAAAGGCGAACTCCACGATGAAGGTGGCCAGATCCGGAGCGATGTCCTTCAGGGACTGCATGACCCGCTCTCCGCCTTCACCGTCCACCTCCAGAAGTTTTTTCATGCCCCGGTCGAAACGACTTTCGTCCATTTGCCTCTCTCCTTTCGGTTGCGGTATAGTGCGAAGCATAGATGTTCGAGTGGACTCCAGGTCAAGTGGCCGGGTCGGGAGGAATCGATGTCCTATTCCATCGGGGAATTTTCGGCGCTCTCCGCCGTCAGTGTTCACACGCTCCGTTACTACGAGAAGGAACGGCTTCTCATCGTCCGGCGCGATACCCGTGGAAGACGGATGTACGTCCCGGAGGATCTGGAATGGATCCGTTTCATCAGGAAGCTGAAGGAAACGGGAATGCCCATCAGGAATATCAGGGAGTATGCGACCCTCCGCTACGAGGGAGAACACACCCTGTCCCAGCGCCTGGGCATTCTTCTGCAGCACCGTCGGCGCGTCCTCGAAGAAAAAAAACGGTGGGAGGCGAACCTGGCGAACATCGAGAAGAAGATCGGTTTTTACGAGGAGAAACTCTCCGGAGGGGGCGGAAAGAATCCGGCGTGATCGGAACGCCCTCTTTTCGTTCCGGGAATGCTGCATATGGCACGGGAGCGTCCCGTCTGTAGTTCTTTCGGATCATGCAAACAGGGACGAAATCGTCATTTTTGCTCCTTGAGAGACCGCTCCGCTTTTTTGCTTCAGGCGTTACAATAGGGAAGCATGGACGCACCAGGAACCGGGGGGAGTGGAAGCCATGGGAGATGCGCTCGATGCCTTCGAAATGGAACGGATGCACCGTCCCTATCGGGAGGTCATCAAGGTCGTGGGCGTGGGCGGTGGCGGCACCAACGCGCTCAACC
>NZ_JARKPW010000021.1:0-16658 GCF_029975095.1 Aminiphilus sp. | reverse complement strand
GCATGATCGAGGCGATCCGTTTCTTTCAGCGCCAGTTCAACCGCTCGCTCTCGGAGATCCGGGAGTACATCGAGGCCTTCGGGGGGCACGAGGCGCTTCTCTCCGCCCAGGAAAACCTCCAGATCTTTCTGCTGGGCTACGAGTACCCCCGGGGAAAGACCTTTTCCAGGCAGGAGTTTCTTCAGATCACCGGTATGGATGAGGAGGAACTGGAGGAATTGCTCCGGGTCGGCCTTCTCGTTCCCAGGGAAGAAGGGTGTTTCGAGAGCAGTGAGATCAACGCCGCGAAGGCCATCCGTGAGCATCGGGCGGAAGGGACGACGCTGGAAGAGCTGCTCTTTTATCCCGAGGTGGCTCGGCACCTGTCCCTTTTGGAGGCCCGGTTCACGCTCCGCCGCTGGAAGGCCAGACCTCCGGCGGATCCGGAAGAGGCACTGCGCGGAGCCCTGCGTCAGGCCTCCCTTGCCAGGCACTACTACTGCTCCAGGTTGTTCCGAAAAAATCTGGATGCGCTTCTGGACGAGACGAACGTTTTTCCCGACAGTGATTTCAGGAAAAACCGCGGGAGTGAGAGAGCCGGAGGCGGATTCGCTTCCCTGGAAGAGATCGACAGTGAAAGAGAAAAGAATCGAGGATGCGAGAGGGAGGGATTCGCATGTCCGTGAGAAGAACCCATTCCGCGCAGTTGCGGTGTCCTCAGGTATATCACCGTTTTTCGAGAGAGTGTTCCTCCTGGTGGACCCATGGAGCGGCTTGCCGCGAAACCTCAGGCCTCCGGGGCGTTTTCGCGGTGCTTCTCCTCATCGCGGGCGTTTTGGTGGTGTCCCTTCCCGCAGGTGCCGCGGAGATCGCTCTGCCGGAGTATCTGCGCCTGGTTCTCGAAGAAAACAGGGAGGTCAGGGCGTCCCTCGCCAGAGTCGAGAGCGCCCGTGCCTCGGTGGCGTTCACGGCGGCGGAACAGCGCATGAACGTGGGCCTCAAGGGGGAGACCGCCAGGGTTTTCCGGGAGAAAGAGGGGCAGTACGCGCTCTCCCTGGCTCTCAGCCAGCGTATCGATCTCTGGGGAAAGTACGATCTCCAGGAAAGGGCGGCTCTTCTTGCACTGGACGCCCGCAGGGCGACGCACGCCCAACTCGTGAACACCCTGCTCACCGATGCGGAAAGTGCCTATTGGACGGCTTTCATGGCCCGCAAGAACCTGGTTCTCTATGAAAGCCTCATCCATCAGCGCGAGGAGGATCTGCGCGTCGCGGAAGAGCGCCATCGCGTGGGTGCCGCGCCCCGCCTCGACGTGATTCGTGCTTCGGTGCAGCTCGAAAAGGTTCGTGGCGAGGCGACCCGAGCCGAGGCGGTTCATCGCGATGCTCTGGCCGCTCTTGCAAGACTCGCGGGGGGAATGACGGTTGAGCCTCCCGAGGCGAAACTGGAGAAACCGGAGCTTTCATTCTCCCTGGATCTTTCCCGGGCGGAGGTGCAGCGTCCCGATCTGCAGGTCGCCCGCATCACGGAGGAGCTGGCGAAAGTGGAGAGGGACCTGGCCAAACTCGGCATGAAACCCACCCTGGACGCGTCGCTTCAGTACACCATCCTCACGGATTCATCCAAGGCGACCGTTCCCCAGGAGGACGGCATGCTCTCTCTGGTGCTGGGAGTCACCCTGTACGACGGAGGTGCCACGAAGGCCGATACGGCACGAAAGGAGCATCTCGTCACCGCGGCGGGTTTCGACCGCGAGGACCGGCGGGATTCCCTCGTCAAGGAACTCGCGTCGGCGACGCACCGTTGGGAGAAGGCTCTGGCTCTGGAACGGACCAAGGCCAAGGAAGTGGAGCTTGCAGTGGAGGAGCTCCGCATCACCCGACTTCGTTACGAGACCGGGGCGGGCACTCAGCTCGATCTCCTGGATTCCCAGGTGAACGAGCAGAGTGCCGCCACGGAGTACCTGGACGCGGTGAAGGAGATGTACCTCGCCCTGGTGGATCTGCGGAGCGCCATGGGAGAGTACGCGGTGCACTATGGATACGGAGAGGAAGCGCTCATGAATCTTCCCTGAGTCGGAGCCGCGCAGGAGTGAACCCACGGGGGAGCGAAGGTGTTCTCCTTTGTCTGAACATTCTGGAGGAAGAACGATCATGGCGGAAATGGGCAAACGCATTCTGCGTTCTTTTCGTACCCTGTTCTGGATTCTGCTCATCACGGGAGCAGTAGGATTTCTCGGTTATCGCGTCGTGGCGGCTCCTCCGAAGCCGGAGCCGCCCAAGAGCGTCGCCGCCATCCGGGCGGAGAAGGGAATTCCCGTCGTCGTCCATACTGTCGAGGCAGGACCGTGGAATCTCTGGAAGCGTTATTACGGTCAGGTGAAGTCCGCGTCGGAGCAGTCCGTGACCTCCTTTCTGCGGGAATACATCGTGGCCGTGCATGTCCACGTGGGGGACCTCGTGAAGGCCGGGGACGTGCTTCTTGAACTCTCCCGGGAGACATCGACGCCGGATTTTGCCGCCCGGAGCGCGGAGTACGAGGATGCAAAACGGGATTACGAACGTCTCAAGGCGCTCTACGACGCGGGAGGAACTTCCAAGGCGGAGGTGGACAGGGCTGCCGTGGCCATGCAGCAGAAAGGTTCCGCCCTCAAGGAGACGCGCACGCAACTTGCCCGGACGAAGGTGGCGTCCAAGCTCACCGGCGTGGTTTCCTTTCGGAACGCCGAGGTGGGAGAGATTTCCGAGACGGGGCGTGAGTTGCTGCGCGTGGTGGACCTCCGCAATCTCGAGGCGGACGTGCTCGTTCCTCCGGGGGACGTGGCTCGTGTGGCGAAGGGAACCCCCGCCCGGGTCGTTCTGGAGGGGCGTCGCCACAACGGGACGGTGAAACGTGTCGACCCGGGCGCAGACGTTGCCACGGGACTCTATCGGGTCGTGGTGGCCCTTCCTCCGGACACGAATCTCCGCCCGGGCATGTTCGTGGAGACGGAGCTGCTCGTGGATCCGAGGACCAGCGTGGTGAGCGTTCCTTACGAGGCACTGCGCCGGGATAACGGCAGAACCTACGTGTACGTTCTCTCCGGTGATGTGGCCCGGTTGCGCGACGTGGAAGTCGGAGAGGGACAGGGCGGTCTCGTGGAGGTCGTGTCCCGCCTCTACGAGGGAGAGATTATTGCCGTGCGGGGCGTGGAGAACCTTTACGACGGCGCCCGCGTGTGGCTCCAGTCCTCCGCGCCGGAAGAGGCGTCGCCGGATGTGCCCGTCCCGGATGGAAGTGGAAAGGATTCCTCCGGGGAATTCTCCGCGGAAGAACCCGTCTCCGCGGACACCTCCAATCCCTAGGGCGTTTCCACTGCCCAACGACAGAACAAGGAGCAGATCATGAATCTGGTACGTCTCTTCGTGCGCCGCCCCGTCCTGACGAGCGTCACCGTTCTCATTGCGGTGTTCGTCGGCGCCTACAGCTATCTCAGCCTGGGTATGACGCTCACGCCCGAGGTGGATCTGCCTCTCGTGGTAGTCTCCACGGTCTACGAGGGAGCGAGCCCGACGGAAATCGAGAGCCTCGTCACCAAACCCATCGAGGACGCCTCCGCCCAGGTGGAGGGCATCAAGAAAATCGAGAGCTACTCCATGGAGAGCGTCTCGGTGGTGCTCGTGTGGTTCGAGTACGACGTGAACACCGCCGACGCAACCCTGGCCGTCTCCAACCGGGTGAAGGCCATGCAGGGCTCCCTCCCCGAGGACGCGAAGGACCCCATCGTGGAGAAGTACGACATCAACGCCGAGCCGTTCATCTCCATCGCCGTCACGTCCAGCCTGCCTCCCGAGCGCGTCTACGACCTCGTGGAGGAAAAGATCCAGCGGCGCCTCACCCAGTTGGAAGGGCTGGCGAAGGCGGAAATCCTGGGTGGCAAAAAGCGGGAAATCCACGTCTATCTGGATCCACCGAAACTTTCCCAGTACGGGCTCTCTGTAGCGGATGTGATCCGCGTCGTGAGCGTGAACAATCTCACCGATCCCTCGGGGCACGTCGCCCGGGGCGGCAAGGAACTCTCCATTCGCGTGCTCGGCGAGGCCAAGACACCGGAGATGCTGAAGGACATCCGCATCCCCCTGAAGGACGGTTCGTCGGTGCGCCTGGGCGATCTGGCGCAAGTGGAGGACACCACGGAGGAGACCCGCGGATACGGCCGTTACAACGACAAATCCGCGGTTCTCGTGGAATGCATCTCCAGTCCGAACGCGAACATCGTCAAATTGGGCAAGCGCATCCGGGTTCTTCTCGACGACATTCGCCAGGACCTTCCGCCGGGGGTGGAAGTCACCATCACCAACGATGACTCCACCTTCGTCGAAGAGGCGGTGAGCAATGTCTTCGGCAACATGGCGCAGGGGATTCTCTTCACCGCCATCGCGCTTTTTCTCTTCCTGCGCCGCCTCTCGGTGACGCTCGTGGCGGCGATCTCCATGCCCACTGCGGTGGTGGCCACCTTCACGCTCATGTACATGGGGAAGATGACCATGAACCTCATGAGCACCCTCGGGCTGGCCATCTCCATAGGCATGCTCGTGAACAACGCCATTCTGGTGTTGGAGAACATCTACCGCTACGGTGAAATGGGGCGCTCCTCCCTCGATGCCGCCGTGGAAGGAACGAACGAAATCACCCTGGCGGTACTCTCCTCCACGGCGACGAACCTGGGTGTGTTCATTCCCGTGGCCTTCATGGGGGGCATTGCGGGACAGTTCCTCAAGGACTTCGCCCTCACGGTGGTTTTTTCCACTCTGTTCTCCCTCTGGGTGGCCCTCACCTTCACTCCCATGATGGCCGGTCGCGTGCGCCACACGGGGAACCTCTCCTGGGTGAGCCGCGTTCTCACCGGCTGGTGGCGTTGGCTCTACGAAGGACTTGAGGAACTGCACCACCGTGCGGTGGAGAAATGCCTGCTCCACCCCTGGCTGACCCTGCTCTTCTTTGCCGCCCTCTTCGGAGGATCGGTCCTTCTGGCGCCCCGCATCGGCGTCGAGTTTTTCCCCAAGGCCGACGAGGGCGTGGTCTCCATCTCCCTCGAACTTCCCTCCGACGCCTCCCTTGCGCAGACCGAGGCGGTGACGCGCCAGGTGGAGGACTACGTGAAGGCCCTTCCCCACGTGACCGACGTGGATGTTCTCGTGGGAGGCATGGGAACCCGGTCGGGGGTGAACTACAGCCGAGTGCGTTTCTTTCTGGACAAGGACCCGAACCGCCCCAGCACCTTCGAGTTGGCGGACCGCATCCGCCCCTTCCTGGCCTCTCTTCCGGACACGACCGCTTCCGTCAGTGCCGCTGCCTCCGGGGGCGGCGGTCCCGGAAAGGCCATCCAGATCAACATCATCGGAGAGGACATTGCGGAACTCAACCGTCTCGCCGGGCAGGTGCTCGACATCATGCGGGACACGCCCGGAACGGTTGATGCAGACACGAACTGGCGTCTCGGCAGGCCGGAGCTTCGCTTCACTCCCAAACGGTGGCGTCTGGGCCAGACCGGGCTCACCGTGGACGACCTGGCCTCCACCGTTCGGGCCTACGTGACGGGAAAGAAGGCGGGGGTTTTTCGGAGCGAAGGGCGGGAATACGACATTCTCGTGAAGCTGGAACCCCGGAATGTGGACAACATCTTTCAGATTCCCGACCTTCCCGTAACCCTCAAGGACGGGAGCACCGTTCCCGTTCGCGAACTCGCGGACGTCTCCTACGGAGCGGGACCCACGCGCATCGTGCGCACGGATCGGCGCAGGGCCGTGACGATTCAGGCCGACGCGGCGGGGCGTACCGTGGGGGAGGTCTTCCAGGACATCGAAAAGAGGCTGGGGGAGGTGTCGCTCCCCAGAGGATACCGGTTCGGCCTGGGCGGCGAAGTGGAGGACATGGAGGAGAACTTCCGCTACCTCTACATCGCCTTCGGCATGGCCGTCGTCCTCACGTTTCTCATGATCGCCGCCATCATCGAGTCCTATCTCTTCGCGCTGCTCATCATGCTCACCGTGCCCCTCTCCGTGATCGGCGTGGTGCCGCTGCTTTTCGTGACGAACACCGCCGTGTCCATCTACGGCCTGCTCGGCATGGTCATGCTCGTCGGGCTCGTGGTGAACAACGCCATCGTCATCGTGGACTATGCAGAGATGCTTCGGAGAGAACAGGGATGGGCCCCCGCGGAGGCGATTCTCGAAGCCACGAGGATACGTTTTCGCCCGATCCTCATGTGCGACGTCACTTCCGTGGTGGCCATGATTCCCCTCGCCCTTGGTCTCGGCGCCGGAGGCCCCTACCGGGCGCCCATGGCCATCGTGGTCATCGGCGGACTCATTGCGGGAGGTACCCTCGCCCTTTTCGTCATTCCTCCCGTGTACGACCAGGTGTGGCGGCTCAAGGGCCGGATCGCCCGTCTCCTGGAAAAACTCAGCGAGGCCTCCCCGACCTCCGGGGCGTGATCCCGGGCGATGCGCACACTTTCCGGAGGCTTTGTCCGGAGGGTGTCGGCACCGCATGTTCCGGCGAGGTGCTGAAGAATCCTGCGTCCACGGGGGTGCGGAGAGTTCTCTCGGAGAAGGAAGACACTTTGCAAAAAGAGAGCGGCGAAGACTCGGAGATGCTCCTTCCGAGTTCTCGCCGCTTTCTTGGAATGTATCGCCGGAATGCCGCCGGTCCCACGAGTCCCCCGGTCAGTCGGTATTCTTTTTATTGGGGGAGATGAGGGTCTGAATGCGATCCCTGGATTTTTCCAGGTGGCGTATCGATGCGGCTCTTGCCGCTTCGGGGTCCTGCCTCTCGATGGCCTCCACGAGGTCCCGGTGCTCCGAGAGGACCGTGTCGGGCCATTTTTCGTAGGGGAGCTTTTCCCGCCCCTGATTGCCCACCGAAGCGATGGTGTCCGTGTAGAGTTTCGACAGCCCCTCGTACACACGAAGGAGCACCGCATTGTGCGCCGCCTTGACGATGAAGGAATGGAGGATCGCATTGTAACGGGCTCCGAGAGCGCCGATGTCCGGGTGGCGTATTTTCCAGAGGTTCTCCAGATAATCCAGGGCACCCCGGATCTGTTCCATGTCCCGGTCGGTTCTGCGGAGTGCAGCGAAGGCCGCCGTGGGGCTTTCGATCATGACCCGCAGCTCGAAGATCTGGGCGATGGAGTCCACGGGCCAGGCCGTGAGGAGATTCAGGCTGTCCAGGATGCTGTTCGTGCCCTCCCCGCCGACGAACATGCCCTGGCGTTCCCGGATGTCGATGACGCCCAACGCCTCCAGGGCGATGAGTGCCTCCCGGAGATAGGAGCGCTTGACGTGAAAGTGTTCGGCCAGATCCCGCTCGGGAAGGAGCATGTCTCCCTTGGTGATCTCTCCCGCCTGGAGAGCCAGGTAGATTTTTTGGATGAGTTGCCGTTTCCCTTCGTTCATGGTTTTTCGCTCCCGTCAATGTCGGCGTTTTCCCGCTGTTGTCCGCGTCGTCGCGGTCCGAACGTGAAGACAGTAGCACAGTTTTCCCCTCCTCTGCAATTTCCATTTGCTCCGGGGCATCCCCTATGGTACGATATTTTTGAAATTTGGTCGAGCTTGGTCGATCAGAAATTCCGTTCAGTAGTGAGCACGTGAGGAACACGTTTTTCCGGAGGGTTCTTTTCTCTGAAAAATTTCGCTACAGTATCTTGAACGGGCACATACACGCTGCGAGGAGGATGGGTCCATGGCCACGAAGGAAGCACTGCGCATCGCCGACGGAGACAGCGTTGCGGTGGCTCTCACGTCCCTCGGCGAGGGAGAGGTGGTTACGGTGGGCTCGCACACTGTTTTGGTGTGCGAGCGGATCCCCGTGTATCACAAGTTCGCCCTGAAGGACATTCGAGCCGGGGAGAAGGTCTTCAAATACGGGGAGATCATCGGAGAGGCCGTCACGGACATCGCCAGGGGAAGTCACGTGCACGTCCACAATGTGAGGAGCCTGCGGGGGTAGAGCGAATGCGAACGATAAAGGCGTACAAGAGGGCCGATGGTTCCGTTGGCATCCGCAACAAGGTGCTCGTCCTTCCTTCCGTGGTCTGCGCCGCGGAGACGGCGCGCATGATCGCCGGACAGGTCCAGGGGACGGTGGCGCTGCAGAATCATCTCGGATGCGGGCAGATCGGCGAGGATGCGAAGATGACGGTCGACACGCTGGTGGGACTGGGAAGAAACCCCAACGTGTTCGGTGTTCTGGTGGTGGGGCTCGGGTGCGAGACCGCAAGACCCCACGCCGTGGCGGAGGCCATCGCCGCCTCGGGAAAACCCGTGGAGTGCGTGGTCATTCAGGAACTGGGAGGCACACTCAACACCATCCGCGAAGGTGTCCGCCTTGCCATGGATCTGGTTCAGCGGGCGAGCATGGAAGAGCGCGTCCCCTGTGACGCGGCGGCTCTTTGCGTGGCAGTGGAATGCGGCGGTTCGGACCCCACGTCGGGCATCGCCGCCAATCCCTCCGTGGGCTCCGCCTGCGACCGGGTGGTCGCCGCAGGGGGGACGGTGATCCTCAGCGAGACCACGGAACTCATCGGTGCGGAACACCTTCTCGCCAAAAGAGCTGTCGCGCCCGAGGTCGGCGAGGCATTGAAGGCGATCTGCCGCAGAATGGAGCAGCGCGCCGCCGACATGGGAACGAGTCTGCGCGGGGGCAATCCCTCGCCGGGTAACATCGAGGGCGGTCTCACCACGCTGGAGGAGAAATCCCTGGGCTGCGTGCATAAGGCGGGGACTTCACCGCTTCAGGAGGTGCTCCCCTACGGCGCGGCACCCACGCGAAAAGGGCTTGTCATGATGGACACGCCCGGTTTTGACATCGACTCCGTCACGGGCATGGTGGCGGGCGGAGCACAGCTCTGTGTCTTCACCACAGGGCTCGGAACGCCCGTGGGCAATCCCATTGCGCCGGTGATCAAGGTGACGGGCAACCCCGCCACGTACGGACGCATGCGGGACAACCTCGATGTCAACGCCGGACGTATCCTGGAGGAGGGGCTTTCCATCGACGAGATGGGGGAGGAGATCTGGAGGGAAATCCTCGCTGTGGCGGAGGGAAAACAGACCCGCTCGGAAATCCTCGGCTATTGCGAATCGAGCTTCTGGCGCTGCGGCACCTGTGTGTGACCCGGAGACCGGCGACGTCGCCCCGGAGAGGGTGGCGTCGGGGAGAACGCTGACTCGGGAAAGAAGTGGATGAGGATCATGGTTGGACGAGGACAAGACGAGCGTGACATCACCGGAGCCTATTACTTGGGGCTCATGCACGGCGCGGGATATCGGAGCGGCGACCTCCGCAAACCGCTCATCGGCATCGTCAATTCCTGGACGGATGTGAATCCGGGGCACAAGCCGCTGCGGGAGCTGGCCGGATTCGTCAGGGAGGGTGTCTGGGCGGGGGGCGGTGCGCCGGGGGAATTCACGGTTCCCGCTCCCTGCGACGGTATGGCCCAGGGACATGGCATGCACTACGTGCTTCCCCAGAGGGATCTCATCGCCGCCTCCGTCGAAGCCATGGTGGAGGCCCACGGTTTCGACGGGCTGGTGATGCTCGCCTCGTGCGACAAGATCATCCCGGGCATGCTCATGGCAGCGGCGCGGCTGAATCTGCCCACCCTCTTTCTCACGGCGGGGGCCATGCTTCCCTTCACCGAGGGAGAAAGAACCTTCGTGACCTCGGACCTCAAAGAGGCCATCGGAAAGAGGAACAGCGGCACCATCGACGACGAGACCTTCCGGCGCTGGACCTGCGGTTTCTGTGCCTCCGGCGGCACCTGTTCCATGTTCGGCACAGCCAACACCATGGGAACCTTTCTGGAGGCGACGGGGGTGGCACCCTTCGGCTCCGCCACCATGCTCTTCTGCGATGCCGCCAAAGTGCGGCAGGCCCGGGACGTGGGAGAACGAATCGTCGCCCTGGTCCGGGAGGAACGTCCGCTCTCGCTCTTTCTCAACGCCGCGTCCGTGACGAACGGCATCAAGTACGTCTCGGCCACGGGAGGATCGACGAACGCCGTGCTCCACACGCTGGCCCTGGCGAAGGTCCTCGGAATGGATCTCGACCTGCGGCGCTTCGACGCCATTCAGGAATCCGTTCCCGTCGTCGCTAAGTTCAAGCCCTCGGCGGAGCCCAACATCGACGACTATCACCGCGCGGGAGGGGTACGGGGCGTGCTTGCCACCATCCGGGAGCACCTGGACACCACGGTGCCCCTCGCCATGGGCGGAACGCTGGCGGAGAACCTTGACATTCCGGGAACACCCGTGAATCGCCGGGTCATCCGACCCCTCGCGGAACCGCTTCACGAGAAGGGGTGTTTCTCCATTCTCTCGGGAAATCTGGCTCCCCTCGGGGCGGTAGTGAAGAAGAGCGGTGTGGATCCCCGCATGTTCCATCACGTGGGGCCCGCGGTGGTGTTCGACTCCGAGGAGGATGTCCGGATCTTCCTTCTCTCGAAAAAGGTTGAGCCCGGTTCGGTTCTGGTGGTACGCTACGAAGGGCCCAAAGGAGGTCCCGGCATGCGGGAGCTCTCCATACCGGCGGCCATGCTCGTGGGCATGGGGCTCGCCTCGTCGGTCGCCATGGTTACGGACGGCCGTTTTTCCGGTGCCACCCGCGGTCCCTGCGTGGGGCACGTGGCTCCCGAGGCGTGGGTGGGCGGTCCCCTGGCGCTCGTCCGCGACGGTGACCGTATCGAAATCGATCTGGAGCGCAAGCTCCTCCAGCTTCACGTGAGCGAGGCCGAACTGAAACACCGCCGCGGCGGGATGAGACGTCCGGAACGGCCCCTTCGCGGCATGCTCGCCGCCTATCGCGCCGGAGTCGGATCCGCTCACGAGGGTGCGCTCTGGCTCTATCGGGAGAATATCGGGGAAGACGACACGGACGCTACCTGGAAGTGAAAAGGAGAGGACGACAATGCGTTTGGCGACGATCCGCCTTGATGGCTGCGAAGAAGCGGCGGTGCTGGTGGGGAGCGTTCCCGTTCCCCTGACGCTGGTGAACCGGAACCTGGGGACGAACTGGATTCCCTCGGTCTTCGATCTCGTCGTGTCGGGCGAGCTGTTCCACATGACCGACTGGTACCGCGCCGAGGGTGCAGCGGATCTCGAATCCCTCGCGAAGGAATGCGGCGTGGAGAACGTCACCTACGCTCCGCTTTACCGGACGCCCGGAAAGATCTGGGGTATCGGGCTCAACTACGTGGACCACGCCGCGGATCTGGCGGAAAAAGCACCCCAGTCCGAACCGGCGAGTTTCATGCGCCCCGCGAGCACCGTCGTCGGATATGGTGACCCTGTGCGGATTCCCCTGCAGTCCGAGAAGACCACCGGCGAGGCCGAGCTTGGTGTGGTGTTCGGGAAGTATGCCCGGAACGTTTCCCGGGAGCGTTGGCTCGACGTGGTGGCGGGGTTCGTGTGCATCCTCGACATGACCGCCGAGGACATCCTGCGGCGCAATCCCCGTTACCTCACCCGGAGCAAGAGCTTCGACACCTTTTTCAGCTTCGGTCCCCATCTCGTCACGCCGGACGAGATTTCGGACGTGGCGGTTCTCCGGGTGGCCACGGTGAAGAACGGAGAGGTTTGGGCGGAGAACACGCCGAAGAACATGATGTTTCCTCCGGACGAACTGGTGGCTTTTCACAGCCGGGTTTTCCCCTGGTGTCCCGGGGACATCCTCTCCACGGGAACGCCCCGGGCGGTTCCCTTGGAGCACGGGGATCTTCTCGAATGCCGTATCACCGGCTTCGAGCCGCTCCGAAATCCCGTGGAGGACCTGAAGCGCCTCTGAGGCGAGAAAGAATGCCGGGGATTCCGGGAATTCGATTCCACGGGAACGCTCTGGTCGGTGTCTTTTGAGCACTGAGATTGATCGAATACTGTACACCGACTTTCTCCGGAAGGGCTGTCGGAATGGAAAAATGCGCTCGCTCGCGGGCTTCCCTTGCGGAGGGCTTTCGGGCTCGAACGCCCTTTCCCGAAGCTCCGTCGTGTGACGGAGGAGAGAATGCGGAAGGAGGAGCGGCATGGCGTTTCTCGATCTTGTGCGGCGTCGCCGGAGCGTTCGGGCCTATGCGCCCGATCCGGTTCCGCGGGAGATGCTCGACCGGTGCGTGGAGGCGGCGCGCCTCGCTCCGAGCGCCTGCAATTCGCAGCCCTGGACCTTTCTTCTGGTGGATGACCCGGAGCGCCGAAGGCGTCTCGCCGAGGCCGCCTTCGGCGGGGTCTACCGCATGAACGCCTTCGCCGCCCAGGCTCCGGTGCTTGTGGCGGTGCTCACCGAACGTTCCCGTTTCGCTGCTCTGCTGGGAGGATTCTTTCGGGGGGTTCAGTACAGTCTTCTCGACGTGGGCATTGCGGTGGAGCATTTCGTGCTCCAGGCCGCGGAGGAAGGGCTGGGTACCTGTTGGCTCGGATGGTTTGACGAAAAAGACGTCAAGCGCGTGCTCGATCTTCCCTCCGGGGCGAGGGTGGACATACTGCTTTCCGTTGGATTTCCCGTTCCTGCCGAGGGGGCGAAGCCCCGGGCCTCCCGAAAGTCCCTGGAGGAGATACGGCGCTATTGCTGAGGTGCCGCTTCCGGTTCCTTCCTCACACCGCCCCGTCTTCTTCTTTTCGGGAGGGTCCCCTTTTCCTGCGTCCGGTACTGGAAATGAATGCCTCGACTCTCTCCGGCGTGGCGCACGGTTTTTGCGTCTCAGCCGCGCAGGCGGAGGATGGCCGCGGCGATGCTTCGGGAGGTTCCGAAGGCCCCCGCCTTGGTGACGAGAGGAAGGCCGTCCAGATTGCCACCACGGACGCGGAGCAGAGGGATGCCCGGCTCGATCTCCTCGGTCACCACCGTTTCCACCACGGAGAGCCGTTTGAGGATCTTCGCCGCCACGTCGCCGCCGGAGAGAAAGAGTCCCCCCGGCCGATGGCGCCGGACCAGGGTGCACGTGAGATCTCCGAGAAAAGCGGCGATGCGGGTGGCGTCGTTGCCGCGGTGGGTCGCCGAAGAGGGATCCTCCGGGCGCGAGCTGGCGATGAGGACGTTTCGGCCCTGGAGGAGCAGGGAGCCCACGGCGTCGACGGTCTCCTCCAGGATTCCCGGGACATTGCGGAGAAAGGCGCCCATGTCGGGAGTAAAACCCGTTGCGGTGTCGCTGTCCAGCACATGTCTCACCTGTTCGATACTTCTGGGGTGAACGCTTCCCACCACGGCCAGAACAGGGAGATCCCTCCTGACCAGAGCTTCCGCCAGACCGGCGGAGCCCGCCCACAGCACCGTCTCGGGGGCGACGGAGGCGGTCACCGCCCGGACGAGACGCCGCAGATCCTCGTCGGTCTCGGCATCGAAGGTGTAGCGCCCTTCTTCCCGCAGATTCCCGCATCGTGCTCCCGGAGGCGGCAGAAGAAATCCGCCCCGGAGTTCCTCCAGGCGGACGTGGCGGGGAGAACACGCTCCCGCTCCGCGGAGGAGCAGGGAAATGTCCGAGGTCGTCACGGGCTTGAGAGGATCTCTGGCCATGGCCGTCCGGGAGACGGGGGTCCCCTCCACGGAGAGAATCCCGTCTTTCACAGTGCGTCCCATCTTGGGAAACGCCGGGGCGAAGACCGCCGTGGGAAGCCCGAGACCCTGCTGCAACGCCTCCACCTCGACCGCCGTGTTGCCCCGGAGCGTGGAATCCGTCTTCAGATAGAAAACGGTGGTGCCGACGAAACGATGCAGCTCCGCGGCGAGGGCGGCGATTCTGGAAAAGGCCTCCTCCGCGGGAAGATTCCGTGTCTCCGTGTCCACCACCAGAACGTTCGAGGCTCCTGCGATCCCCCGGAGGTCTTCCGGGTCGAGAAGAACCCTGGGGAGATCGTTGTGGGAACGGAGAAACTGCAGGGCCGTGTCGCAGGCACCGGTGAAGTCGTCCGCGAGGACGACGTAGCGGGGGGACATGCCGTCAGGCGGCGCCGTTGCGACCGGCGGTGCGGTGTCGGGCGAACTGCACGGCGAACTCGATGGCCGTGCGAAGGCTCGTGGGATCCGCAGTTCCCTTTCCGGCCTTGCCGAAGACCGTTCCGTGGTCCACGGAGGTGCGGATGATGGGCAGTCCCACGGTGATGTTCACGCCTCCCATGAAATCGAGCAGTTTGAGCGGGATGTGCCCCTGATCATGGTACATGACCACCGCAATGTCGTACCTGCCGTTTTTGCAGTGAAGGAACGCCGTATCCGGCGGAAGGGGACCGGTCACGTCAAAACCCTCGTCGAGGGCGGCCTCAATGGCGGGAACAATGTGGTCCATTTCCTCCGTGCCGAAGAGACCGTGTTCGCCCGAGTGGGGATTGAGGCCGAGCACGGCGATGCGGGGGTTTTCGATGCCCAGCCCGCGCATGGCGCCGTCGGCGAGACGGATCACGTGGAGGACCCGTTCCTTCGTCACCCGATCGCAGGCTTCGCGGAGGGAGACGTGGGTGCTCACGTGAATCACCCGGAGCGGGCCTCCCACGAGAAGCATGGCGGTTCCCCTGGACCTGGTGAGATCCGTGAAGATCTCCGTATGTCCCGCGTAGTCATGCCCTGCCAGGTTGAGGGCTTCCTTGTGCAGCGGCCCCGTCACTGTGGCGTCCACCTTGCCCGCCAGGGCCAGTTCGATGGCACGCTTCACATAGGCGTAGGCGGCTTCGCCGCAGGAAGCCTGAATTTTCGCGAAGGCGTAATCCCCTTTCAGGGAACCGCACTCCACCAGATTGATGCATCCGGGAACATAGTCGTCGGGATCCTCCAGGATCTGAAGTTTTCTCGTGGAGCCCACGATGGGCTTTACCTTCTCCACCACCAGTGCGTCGCCCACGAGAACGGGGCGACACGTCTCCTCGAAACGCCCTTCTTCGATGACCATGAGAGCGATTTCGGGACCCGCTCCGGAAGGATCTCCAAGAGTTATTGCCACTTTCGGCTTCATGGGGAACAGTCCTTTCGCGTCGAGTGAAAAAAGTCCGACGGCCCGGAAGAGGGGGAGGCTTTGGGTTCGGGCCGCCGGAAGAGGTTTGGTGGACGGGGGATCAGAAGAGATTGCCCTCCTCGTTGAAGGGCAACTCCCGAGGTTCGCCCAGGACTTCCAGGTTCGGATGTGCTGCCGCATAGGGGATGAGGTTTTCGGAGATTTCGATCTCCTCCAGGCTCACCGTGTTTTTGATGCGCACGAGACGGACGGCGTCACGATCGACGACGTTGCTCATCTTCACTGCCGCCTGGATGGCCTGGCGGTCGTTTCTGAGCACCATGGGCACCTTGACGCTCATGGGTACCGTGGATGTCAGGGCGTTCGGATAGGTCTGTTCGAAGTCGAACTTTCGGTAGGCCCGAGTGGTGGTGATGTCCAGAATGCCCAAACCGTTTCCGTTGCCGCCGGATTTGTCGGTGATGTCCAGCACCGCCACACGGGTGATCCTGGGTCCCCCCGAAGCGTAGGGGGTGTGGTAACGCCCGACGATGTTCGTGTCGAAACCGGTGCCGCAGATGTCTTTGCCGATCTCGTCGATGATCAGCACGTCCAGTTCGTCGAAGAAAATCCGCGGATAGAGTTTCCACGCCTCCTGCAGCAGTTCCGGTTCGCGGGGTTCGATGCGTTCCTTGGGGAGGACCTCCAGAAGCGCCGTCTCGTGGAACGCGTTCTCCACGACGCCGACGGCGCAGAGAACGTTCTTCTTCGCCAGCGTCACCCGTGCGACGGAGGGAATGTTCGCCGCCATGCCGCCGAAACCGAGGCGATGTGCGTGATCCGCTCCTCGTTGTTTTCCCATGCCGATGGTGACCATCTTCATGAGGCCGCTCTCGTAGGAGCCCCGGAAGGCGGGATGAGGCTTGACGCGGTTGACGATCACGATGGCGTCCGCTTCGTCGGCGTATTTATCGAGGTAGACGGGGCATCCCGTGTCGGACGTTCCGAGCTGGACCGTCTCCATGGTGGCCCGGATAGGGGCTCCCACGGACTCCTCGGTGATGCCCATTTTGGCGAGGAGATGAGTCTGTCCCTCGGCGGTGGCGCCGCCGTGGCTCCCCATGGCTGGAAAGAGAAAGGGCTCCCCTCCTGCGGCGCGGATTTCCCGCACGAGCACCTTGAGCATAAGCGCCAGATTCGTCACGCCACGGCTTCCTGCGGTGACCGCCACGGTCTGTCCCGGGCGGATCGCCTGCAGGGTTCCGCTCTCCCGGAGTTTCGCGGTGAGCATCGCCTCCACGTCGTCGATCCGCGGTCGGGGAAAGATCTGGCGCACCTTCACGACCCGCGGGAGCGGTATGGGTGCCAACAGAGTGTCGATGGCCGACATGGGCCTGCGCCTCCTTGCAGAAATAGGTACGACGATCAGGGTTTCAGGGCTACCCGGAGACAGTCGTGACTCGTCGCGGCGAGGTTGAATCCGTCCTCCCACTGGGACAGGGGGAAGGCGTGCGTCACGAGGGGGTCGAGAACCACGTCGCCGGTGCCCACGAGATGGATGGCGGTCTTCCAGTCGTAGGGAATCTGGGAGATTTCGCCCTTCACGTCGATTTCCTTGACGATGATCTTGTGGGTGTCCACGGGAGCCGTGATGCCTCCCCGAATGCCGCCACCCGCCCAGAGTACCTTGCCGCCCTTGCGGACGATGTCGAGGGATTCCGCGATG
>NZ_JARKPW010000010.1:0-21855 GCF_029975095.1 Aminiphilus sp. | reverse complement strand
CACTGTCCCACCTGCGAGGAGATCAAGCGTCTCGCGCTGGAAATCGTGACCGGCGACTACGCCTCCCGCCTCGGAAAAGGAGAGCTGCTCTTCCGGGACGTCAATGTGGAGGAGCAGGAAAACGGCTGCTTCATCGAGACGTTCCAGATCTTCACCACCTCGCTCGTGCTCGCCCGGTACGACGCCTCGGGAGCCCTCACGGAGTGGAAAAACCTCTCCGCAGTGTGGGAACTGGCCTCCGACCCTGCCGCATTTCGGACCTACCTGCAGGATGAACTCGATACCATGCTCCGACGGGGGAACGGGTCATGACGCCCTTCCTTCTCGCCCTGGGGGGCGCCCTGTGGCTGGGCATTCTCACCTCGATCAGCCCCTGCCCGCTTGCGACGAACGTGGCCGCCGTGGCCTATCTCGTCCAAGGGGGAGTACAGCGCACGAAACGGGACATGTTCGTCTCCGGCGCAGCCTACGTGGCGGGCAGAACCGCCGTGACGGTTTTCCTCGGCGTGGCGGTCGTCACGGGCATCCTGGCAGTTCCCGGCCTTTCCGGGCTGCTCCAGCGCTCCATGAACAAGCTCGCGGGACCACTCCTGCTCATCGTCGGCGTGTTTCTTCTCGACCTCGTCCCTCTTTCGTTTCCCTGGTCCGGCAAAACGGAATCCCTCCGTTTTTCCCGGAACGCGGGAGGCGCTTTTCTGCTGGGAGTCCTCTTCGGCCTGGCCCTCTGCCCCGTGGCAGCGGCGCTTTTCTTCGGCGCCCTCGTCCCTCTGGCGGTGGAGCATTCCTCGCCGTTTCTCCTGCCCCTCTTCTACGGTGTCGGCACGGGGCTTCCCGTCATCGCCGCAGCGGCCCTGCTCGGCAAGGGCATTCACTCCGCCGCAACGCTCCTCCTCACCTTCTCCTCGGTGGAAAAGCTCTCCCGGGTCGTCACGGGAGGCATTTTCCTCCTCCTTGGCACCTATCTCATCTTCCGCCACGTCTTCCCCCTCCTCTGATCCTTTTTCCCGACAAAGCGGGGGGACTCTTTCCTTCCGGAATTTTCCGCCCTTCTCCAAAAGGGACATTCCGGGCTATACTCATCAGCGTTCGCGGCGCTTCCGTGCTCTTTCCGCCCAGAGAAAAACCTCTCCGCAGGGTACTCTCCGGGGGAAGAGGCGAGGGCGCGCCATCCATTCACTCCGGGGAGGATTTCTTCATGACCGCATTTCTGGAACACATTCCAGCCTTGGGAAGCCTCACGAACGCACTCGCCGTCCTTCTCGGCGGCCTTCTCGGCCTTTCGGCCCATTCCAGACTCCCCGAACGTTTCAGCACCATCACCTTTCAGGCCATCGGACTCTTCACGCTCTTCCTGGGCATCCACATGGCCACTAAAACACAGAACTTCCTCATTCTCATCTTCAGCATCGTGGGCGGCTCCCTGCTGGGCGAACTCTGCGACCTGGACGGCGTGCTCCACCGTCTCGCCGAGGGAGTGAAACGCCGCATCGGTTCCCGGGACGACAAGTTCGTCGAGGGATTCGTCACCACGTCGCTCCTCTTCTGCACGGGCTCCATGGCAATTCTCGGCGCCATCGAAGAAGGACTCGGGGGATTTCCGAACCTCCTCATGGCCAAATCCCTGCTGGACGGCATCGCCTCCATCGCTCTCGCCGCTTCTCTCGGCGCGGGCGTCCTCCTGGCGAGCGTGCCCCTTTTTCTCTACCAGGGAGCGCTCACGCTCTTCGCAGGTGCACTCCAGTCGACCCTCTCGGAACCTCTCATCAACGAGGTAAGTGCCGTGGGAGGCCTGCTGCTGCTCGGGCTCGGTATCTCCATCCTGGAGATCAAGGCGATCCGGGTGGTGAACATGCTCCCCTCGCTCCTCCTCGCCCTGCTTCTCGGCCTGCTTTTTCTCTGATCGCAGACGTTTCAAAGCGCATCGGCGGGCGACGGGGGCTTTTCTTTGCCTCCCGGGAAAGCTATAATTTTTGCGGAAAGACGATTCTGTAACGCGGGGAGGTGACGTGCGGTATGCGGACGTTCCGGTGTATTTCCTGTGGCCACCAGTTCGACGTGGAGGACAAAAAACCGACGGGACTCAAGTGCCCCAAATGCCTGAGCCGTTTTGTGGAACTCGTGTCGGGAACGCCTCTCAAGGGGAAACAGTGGGGAAGCAAATCCTACAGCGTCAAGTAGGGCGCCTTCCTCCACATACCGCCGAATCCGAACGGCAGCGCGAAAAGAGCGACACATTGAAGACAGCGACCGAAGAGACATGCAGAAGAGGGGGAGCCGTGCGGCTCCCCCTCTTCTGCATGTTTTCCACTGTCCTGGCTTCGACGCGAAACATCAGGCTTCCGGCGGAGGCTCCGTCCGTCATGCTCCGGACGTCCCGTCCCTCCGCCAGGGCGGTTCCGGGCGCATTTGCCAAGCGGAAGACGAGAACCACGGCCCCTTGGCCTTGCGCTCCGAAACACGCTCTTTTCGGCAAAAGCGCTACTTTTCGGGTCCCTTCTGCAGGGCGCCGAACCCCTCCCTCGCCATCAGGAGCGCGAGAACGAGCAGCAGGATCGAAATGCCCGCCAGCAGGTGGTTCGCCAGGTTCGCCTTGATGAGGAGCACCAGCGCCGCTATGGTGGTGACGAACATGAAGAACATGGGCACCATGACGAATCCATTGGGTTTTTTCAGGCCTCGCTTCAGCCACACGCCGAGAGCGAGGAGGGCGAGGGCCGCCACGAGCTGATTGGACGCGCCGAAGACGGGCCAGATGAGCTGCCACGCCGCCTTGCCCCCGGTCTTGTAGAACACGAGGAAGAGCGCCGCGCCGACACCGATTGCGGTGGCGGTGTACCGGTCGAGCTTCATGTCCGTGAACTCCTGCAACTGGTACCGGGCAAGACGCGTCGCCGTGTCAAGCGAGGTGAGGATGAAGGAGTTCAGTGCCAGAAGCCCCAGGGAGGCACCGACCTTGGGGTCGATCCCCACGAGCGAGGCAAACTGGCCGAGCCCCTTCCCGTAGGTCATGTTGGGGCCGCCTTCGAGGATCTTGCCCGCCATCATGACCGTTCCGATAGCGATGACCGCCACGATGCCCTCGATGAGCATGGCGCCGTACCCCACGAGCACCGCGTCCTTCTCACGCCGGATCTGCTTCGCCGTGGTGCCACTGCCCACCAGGGAGTGGAATCCCGAGATGGCGCCGCATGCCACGGTGATGAAGAGAATGGGCCAGATGAAGTCCCCCTTGGCCGAGGTGAACCCCGTGAACGCCGGGAAGGAGGAGACGTCGAACTGCTTCCCGAAGATCATGCCGATGGCGCCGATGGCGACGGAGAAGTAGAGCAGGTAGGACGCCAGGTAGTCCCGGGGCTGGAGCAGGAGCCACACGGGAAGGACTGAAGCGGCGAAGATGTACACGGTGAGAGCCACCCGCCACAGGTTGACCAGAGATGCCTTGCCCTCGGGCGTGGAGAGGTCCCTGCCGAAGGCAAAGAACTGGGGCACCCATTCAACGCTGTCCGCGTAGAAGACAGCCCCGATGACGATGGGAACCATGACGAGGGTGCTGATGAAGAGGGAGAGCCCCATTCGGTAGATGAGTACGCCGAAAATGAGGGCCATGAAGATGTAGAGCGTTCCGGAAAAGGCCACGGCGGGATCCGCGGCGAAGGTCTGGGCGGCGAGTTCCATGAAGACCGCCACCACGAGGACGAGGGCCAGCCAAGTGAAGGTAAGGAAGAGTTTCTTTCCTCTGTGACCGATCCACCGTTCCACCACTTCGCCCACGGAGAGCCCCTTGTGCCGGATAGAGGCGACGAGGGCTCCCATGTCGTGCACACCGCCGATGAAGGCGGAACCGACGAGGCACCAGATGTAGGCGGGAAGCCATCCGAACATGGCCGCCGCCGTGATGGGCCCCACGATGGGCCCCGCTCCGGCGATGGAGGCGAAGTGGTGTCCCAGAAGAACCGCCGGATGGGCGGGAACATAGTCCACACCGTCGAAATAGACCTCTGCGGGCGTTTTGTTGTCGTTGTTCAAATTGAAGACGTTGGTCAGGAATTTGCCGTACACCACATAGGCGATGATGAAAAATACCGCAGCACCGATGAACATCATGGACAACAAGGTCTTTCACCCCCCAAAAACTATGAAAACGAATCAGATGTACACACACTGCGTTTTTCCCAATCCTGCCTCTTTGAATCAGTTTAACTCCGACCTCTGCGCACGCATCACCTCCAGACGTTCATGTCCGCACGCACACCGCTTTCGCGTCCGTCTCTCTTTCTCCTCAGGCGGAAAACGGCTTTTTCCGGGCATAGGCGAGAGCCGCCTCGGAAAGCGCCACCAGATCCTTGAACTTCTTGTGTCCCCGGCCGCCGAAACGGTACCGGAACACCTCCACAAAACCGCAAAACCCCCAACGGAACGCACGAAGACGCGGTTTCGCGTCCTCTTCCTCGCCGATGAGGAGAAAGCGCTGGGTCATCACATCCCGGACGGGTTCCGTGTCGCGAAGCAGCATCTCCACGTGCGCGCCTCCCGTATGCTGCCAGACAATACGGTCGCGCGCCTCGTAGGAAGCCACCTCTCCGATGAACGATCCCTTTCGGAATGTCATGGATCGGGCCACGCCCTTCATCCCGTTCCACTGCCAAGGCTCGAACCCAAATCCGCTCCAGAATTCCGGAATCTCTTCCAGCATGGAATAAGACACGCTGTTCCTCCTCCGTTGAGCCTCTTTGCAGATCAAAAACGAACCCGCAAATATTCTACTCTTTTTAATCCTTTTCGACTAGGACACAGCCACCTCTTTCCGCGAAAAAGCTCCCGCTTTCGTCTTGTTTTGGCAAGACCTGCTCCTCTCAAATTTTGCGAAAGATATTGTACGTTACCCCCGCGATTCCACCGTCGTCGCACAAGATACTGCAAGCCTCGGCGCAAACATCGCCGAAGACACTCTCCCCACATCTCCCCCGCCGCCGGTTTTTTCGCACACGACGGCCTCCGCCGTTCGAACATACGCGGGGGTGACTGACGCTTGCAAAGAAGAAAAAAGCCCGCTATAATGGCCGTCGTTCGAGGGCGACTAGCTCAGCGGAAGAGCGCTTCCTTCACACGGAAGAGGTCACAGGTTCGAGCCCTGTGTCGCCCACCATTTGCAATGACAGGCTCCTTCTTTTCGCCTTTCGGCGCGGGGAAGGAGTCTTTGCTTTTCTCCCCCCTCAAGGACATTTCAGCATGAGGAAAGAGGAATGTGTCGTGTCCGTTGCAGCACTGAAAATCCTCTGCTCGAAAAAACCTTCATCCACAAAAACTTGACGCGCATAATAATGCGCATTATGCTACGGAGGTCAGGGGGAAGACCATGAAATCCAGCGAGATAATCAAGATTCTCGAAAAGGATGGCTGGTACTGGATAAAAACGATCGGGAGCCACCATCATTTCAAGCATCCGACAAAACCCGGAAAGATCACGGTCAAACACCCTCAAAAAGACGTTCCGCCGAAAACCTTCGGCAACATCATGAAACAGGCGGGGCTGAAATAGCCCCGCCTGCGAAAAGGAGACGAACCGGGATGAAAAAGGATGTCCGCATATACCCCGCACTGCTCTCCGAGGATGGAACACATGTCTGTGTTCGCTTTCCCGATCTTCCGGGCTGCAATACCTTTGGAAAGGACTACGTCGACGCCATCGCCAGCGCCAAGGATGCTTTGGGAGGACATTTGCTCTGCATGGAAGAAGACAACGACCCTATCCCGGCCCCCACTCCGATCAACAAACTGCGACCGGAAAAAGACGAAGTCGCCGTCCTGATCGACGTGCGCATGGACGTTCTCCGCAAAGAGGAAGCGAAAAAATCCGTCAGCAAGAACGTTACCCTCCCGGCATGGCTCAACGAGATGGCCGTGGAACACAAGATCAACTTCTCCAGCACCCTTCAGGAAGCCCTCCGGGAGAAGCTGGGAGTGTGACGACCCACGAACGGTAAGCCCCCTGGGAACGGGGAAGCAACGAGAACATCAATGGCCTCCTCAGGGAGTTCCTGCCAAAAGAAATTGTACGAACGCAGGTGACATCATGGCCTTGAGGCAGTTTTCCGTGCGTCAAGCAAAGCTTCCGGCCGGGAACCCTTTTTCTTTTTCGGCCTTCGCATGGAGTCCTTCATTTCTGATGTTTCGTCCTCTCGAACTCCCGCGCCCACGACTCCGGCACGTACCACACGGCGCGGTTTCCCGTACCCTCGAGCCTGGCGTCAGAGATCTTCCCCTGCCTGCACCATCGGCGGATCAGAGAAGCACTAATTCCTGCAATGACAGCAGCTTCGTGAGTCGTCAACTCCTTCTCCACAAGACTCTCCCCCCGTCGCAAACAAGAGTTCCGTAACAAATTCCGCCCTCTGCCTGAAGAGACGTCTCACGCATCCGACCGGAGGATATCGGCGCAAGAGTACGGATTCGAAACGGGGGCGTCGGTCACGCAAAAACCTTCCCGCTCCCCCGGCGTCGGTCCGAACGCCGCGAGAGGTCGCGGGTCCCTCTCACTCCTTCCCCTTCGCCGCAAGCGACGCGACGCCCCAGACCAACAGGCCCAGAACAAATCCTGTCGCAAGGTGCAGAATCGTCTCGGGCTCCCATTCCAGGGATGTCAGCACGATGGCGCACCCCAAAAACCCCACGCCCAACAAGAGATATTTTTTTCGCACGGGACGCGATGGACAAAGGCGTGTCCCTCCCGGAAGGACTCCTCTTCCGGGGGGTTCCCCTGTCGTTCCCGACATACGAAAACGTTGCCGGCTCCGACGCAAGAAAACTCGTGTGTCGCCGTCTCCGGCGGGAGAGGATGTCTCCGGACCAGAAACGGCCGACCGCGCTCCCCCCGGTCGCGTCGTGATTCCGTTCGGAACGGCTCACGCTCTCCCTTGCCGAAGCGGTACGTTTCGGACCGCAGGGGAACGAGGACAGTTCCTTCGCCCACCGGTTCACCTCCTTTCCTCGCCGGATATCAAAACAAAGGAAGCTCTGAATAAAGATCTTTCGCTTGCCCTTGAACTCGGGTCGCATCAGGCTCTGCGAGGCGCCCTGCGGGGCTGACGTAGCCTTATTCAGAGGTCCCCAAAGTTTCGTCTCTCCGCTCCGCTTCGTTTCTTTAAGGAAGATCTGAATAAAGGCCTCTCGTTTTCCCTTGACTCGGATCGCATCAGAATCTGCAAGACGCCCTACGGGGCTGACGCAGTCTTCTTCAGAGATTCCTCAACAGAAAGAGAATCGCGCCCGTTCGTGCGCCAGCCCAGGGAGCATGAACTGCTGTTTCTTCCGGGTTCCTGCAGCTGTCCGGGCGGCTGCCGCGCCCCTCCTCCGACTGCGTCCATCGCGCGAAGAGGAGGGGAAAGCACGGACCGCAAGGAAGTCACGACCCCCTTGTGTTCACGGAAGGGAAGCGTCTTCCTCGTCCGAGAGCACGAGGGGAAGGGTCGCTTCGAGAACGAGGGCATCCTCGCCGGATTCGGCATAATACCCTTTCTGCCGGTCCGTGGCGGAAAACCCCCAGAGTCGGTAGAAGGCGCGGGCACCGTCGTTCGACTCCCGGACCTCCAGGCGGACTCTCCGACACTCCGCTTCCTCGCCGAGAACGCACATGGCGAGGAGGAGCTGCGAGGCGAAGCCGCAGCGCCTGGCTTCGGGCAGAACAGCGAGGCGCATGACGGAAAGTACCTGTTTCCCCCAACGACAGGCACCGTATCCCCAGAGCGTCTCCCTGGAGAAGATGCCCACATAGACCGCTCCCTTGGGCTCTCCGAGGAGACGGCGCGAGGGGGAGTTTCCCAGATCCATGACAAAAATGGAACGAGGCCACGGAGAGGAGAAACACGCCGTTTCCACTCTCACGATGGCCTCGATGTCTTGTTCTCCGAGAAACATCAGGTTTCCCAGATACATGGAAATCTCTCCGCCGCAGTGTCCGTCCACCCGCGGTCCCTTTCGGGCCGCCCGGAAGGACATGCGCGGCCTTCGTCCTTTCCGGGGCTAGAGCCCCTGGAGGATGGTCTCCTCCCGGGCGGGACCGACGCCGATGAGCAGCGCCTTCACGCCGGAGAAGTCCTCCAGGAAGCGCACGTAGTTCCTGGCGTTCTCGGGAAGGTCCTCCACCTTCCGGCATCCGCCGATCTCCTCTTTCCATCCCGGCAGGGAACGGTAGACGGGCACAACCCTGTCGAGACGATGGCCGCCCCCGGGGAAGTGCTCCGTAACCTCGCCGTCCAGCTCGTATCCGACGGCGACCTGAATTTCGTCGAGCCCGGTGAGGACGTCGAGCTTGGTGAGGGCCATGCCCGTGAGGCCGTTCACACGCGCCGCATAGCGCAGGGCCACGAGATCGAGCCATCCGCAACGGCGCGGACGTCCCGTGGTGGCACCGTACTCACCGCCCTTTTCCCGGAGACGTTCACCGAGCTCTCCCTTGTCCTCCGTGGGAAAGGGTCCCTCGCCCACGCGGGTACAGTAGGCCTTGACGACACCGAGAACTCTGTCGATCCGAGTGGGGCTGACGCCGCTTCCCGTGCAGGCACCGGCGGACACGGGGGTGGAGGCGGTCACGTAGGGATAGGTCCCGTGGTCCATGTCGAGGAGGGTCCCCTGGGCACCCTCGAAGAGCACGCCCTTTCCCGCGTCCAGCGCCTCGTTGACGACTCTGGACGCATCGCCCACGTAGGGGGCGATGGACTTCCCCCAGTCGAGGGCAGTGTGAAAGAGGTCGTCGAAGGGGAGCGGATCGACGCCGCAGACTCTGGACAGGTAGAGGTTCTTCAGTTCGAGGTTCTGGCGCAGTTTCATCCGGAGCACCTCCGGATCAAGGAGATCCTCCACGCGGATGCCGATACGGTTGACCTTGTCGGCGTAACAGGGACCGATGCCCCGGTGGGTGGTGCCGATCTTGCGCCCTTTTCCCCGGAGACGTTCCTCCGCCTCGTCGAGCACCTTGTGATAGGGCATGACCACGTGGGCGGCACCGCTCACCACGAGACGCGCCCGGTCCTTACCCTTGTCCTGCAGGTCCTTGAGCTCCGTCAGAAGCTGTTCCGGATCGACCACGACGCCGTTGCCGATCACGCAGGTCTTGCCCGTGTAGAGCATGCCCGACGGAAGAAGGTGGAAGATGTATTTGTCCTTTCCGACGATGACCGTATGGCCCGCGTTGGCTCCTCCCTGATAGCGGACTACCAAATCCACCCGATCCGCCAGGGCGTCCACCACGCGCCCCTTTCCCTCGTCGCCCCACTGGGCACCAATGATGACTTCCGCTTTTCCAGGCATGTTCCATTCCTCCTCGGATTTCCTCGCGAACCGCCGGACGGCCCGCATGGGGGGAAACACATCTCCGACACGCGGAGGCATTCCCTATGTCGTTCCGGAAACGACATCTGATTGTACCCTTTGGCTTCGGGAAACACAACGATACGGCGCTCCTGCGCTATTCCACCGCACCGGCCTTCCCTCGGGGTCGCACTGCGCCGAACAGCTTCGGAATCGTGACGAACTCCACGGTGTCGAATTTCTCGAGAGCCAGGCTCTTCAGGTAGGTCAGGGTGTGGGGACGAACGTGACAGATGACGATCACCCATCCGCGCTTCTCGGCGAGGGCGACGGCTTTACTCATCTGCTTGCGCATGAATGCGTCGTCCACCTGATGATCGAGAAAAATGCTGTTGTACAGAGCAGGAAGACCGCGAGCGCGGGCCGTGGCAAAGGCGACGGAGTTGCCGATGGTTCGGCTGTCCACGAAGGGAATCCCCTTCTCCCGCAACGTGTCCATGAGCGGCCCCATAAGTTCTGCGGAGGCGGTGGAGAGAGATCCGCGGTGATTGTTGAGGGCCACTGCGTCGGGAAGCTCCTCCAGAGAACGCAGCACGGCACTCCGGATCTCCTCGGGAGTCATTCCCTCCACGATCCAGCTCTCCTTGTAGAGCCGGGATCCCTTGACGTCCGTCACGGCCTGCATGGGCAGGTGGATCATGTAGGGGATTTCCTTTTCGTCCGCGATCTTTCGCGCTTTTTCCGTCCCGCCCGCCCCGGGAATGATGGACCAGGTGAGCGGAATCTCCAGCTCCGCGAACTCCCGGGCCATGGCACCGTTGTAGCCGAAGTCGTCCACGACGATGCCCACCATGGGTTTCTTGCCGGGAACGACGAGCACGCCGTCGGGCATGTCCTCCACGACGGGCGCGTAGCGGCTGTCCTCGGGTTCGGAGGTGAGGGATCCGTCGGTCTGCGCCTGGAGTGTCGGCACAGGCGCCGCCGGTGAAACGGCACCCTTTCCGTCCCCGGACACGACGACGAAAGGGGTCGGCGACACGCGGACCGGCTCCGCGAGAGGCGGCGGTCCCTGCTGCGGGAACCGCTCCTCCCGGGGAAATCGCCCCGAAAACCAGGCCGCACCGAGAAATCCCAGTCCAAGCGCAAAAATAAAGAGCACCCCGAGCCACGCGAGCCGCATATTGCCCGTCCGTCCGCCCGAAAGAACTCCGGAATGCCGTCGTCTTCTCATCGTTTCGCTTCTTTCGTCATCCGTCAGAACTGCGGAACTCCACCATCCGCAAAAGGCACTCCGGTGGGAGGAACCTTCGCCTCCGGTGGAATTCCGTCCATTTCTCTTGCGATCAGCGCGCGGGCAGGAGCGTTTTCAGTTCCTCCACGGCGCGTTTGAGCTGTTCGTCCTTGTCGTGATCCCGATCCATTTCGCCTTCCACCAGGATGTCCGGTTCGAGCCCCACGTGGTCGATGACGCGTCCCGAGGGGTTGTAGTAACGGGCGATGGTGACGTACACACCGGAACCGTCGGGAAGGGGAAAGAGCGTCTGCACCGACCCCTTTCCGAAGCTCTTCTGCCCCACCACTTTGGCCCGTCCCCGGTCCTTGAGGGCTCCCGCCACGATCTCCGAGGCGCTGGCACTCCCTTCGTTGATGAGCACTACCAGAGGCAGTCGAGTACGCACGCCCGAACGGGCGAACAGCTCGTCGTTGGCGCGCGAGACACGTCCTTTCATGCCCACCACCAGACCGCCGTCGAGGAACATGTCCGCCACCTCCACCGCCGTATGGAGAAGCCCTCCGGGGTTGTTCCGGAGATCCAGGACGATGCCGCGCGCCTTGCTCTGCCGGGCCTGTTCGAGAGCGCTCCGCAGTTCCTCCGCGGTCTTCTGGTTGAAATGCACCAGACGTATGTAGGAAAGGTCATCCGAGAGGATCTCCGAACGGACGGACTTGATCTTGATGATCTCCCGCACGATGTCGAACCGGAGGAGCTGATCCTCCCCCTCCCGGCGGATCCATACCGTGACGGGAGTATTCGGCGCACCCCGAAGGTTCTTCACCACCTGGTCCTGATCCCACCCCATGATGACCTCGTCGCCGATCTTGACGATCTCGTCCTTGGGCTTCAGGCCCACCCGGTCCGCGGGCGTTCCCTCGATGGGGCTGATGACGAGAGTCCGGCCGTCCCGCTGCCCGATGTAGATGCCGAGACCGCCGTACTCCCCCTCCATTTCGATTTCCTCTTCCTTGAGCTGCTTGGGGTCAACGTACCGGGTATAGGGATCTCCCCAGGCGGCGACCATGCCCTTGATGGCGCCCTGGACGAGGACATCCTCCGACACGGGCGTTTCCCCATCCACCTGATAGGTCTCGAGAATCGCCCGGGCCTGCTTCATCAACCACAGGGACTGCGCCCTGAAGGGGACCATCTGGGTCAGGTCCATATTCTGGGCGGAGGCTCCCATGAGGGCTCCCACCAGCACTCCGCCGAGCACGAAACCCCCGAGCAGATCCCGCATCCGCTTCCACATGTTCGCCACTCTCACCTTCGCAAAATTTTTCATGACGCAGCCGGAACGTCGCGCACTCTCCGCGTCCACGCCGCCGGCATGTCTTCGCCCTCGGTCGCCTCTTTTTTCCGCCGCGTCGCTCTTTCTTGGCGCCCCTCCCGGGAGACGACGAGCCTCCTGAGAACGCCGCGTCACCGCCCCAGATAGCGCATGGGATCCTTCGCTTCGCCGTTCACGCGAACCTCGAAGTGAAGATGACTCCCCGTGGCGACGCCCGTGCTGCCCACGCGGCCGATCACCTGTCCCTTGGTCACCCGCGCTCCCTCCTCCACGTGCATCCGGGAAAGGTGCGCGTACACCGTGGAGAGTTCACCGCCGTGGTCCAGGATGATCACCTGGCCGTATCCCTTGAGCCACCCCGCGTAGAGGACTTCTCCCGCGGCGGCGGCCTGCACGGGATCTCCGTCCCGTCCGTCGATGTCGATGCCGGTGTGCATGATGCGCGTCCGGAAGATGGGATGCTGCCGAATTCCGAAGGGGCTGGTGATCTGCCCCCGATGCGGCCAGGAAAGCGGCCCCGACGGACGCACGAGGAGCGTATCCGTTCGCCCCGTTCTCTCCGCCTCTTCCCGTCGCTTTTTTTCCGCCAGGCGCTGGCGCTCCACGAGAAGTTTCCGGATGACCTGCTCGATCTCCTGCTGCTCCCGGGCCAATTCCTTCGCCGCGGCTTCGAGCGACCCCCGGGAGGTGCGAACCTCCTGAAGAAATCCGTTCCGTTTCTTCACCGCCGCGGCAAGGCGTTTTCGCTCCTGTTCCGCCGCAGCCCGCTGGGCGGTGAGGATCTCCTTCTGACGGAGCACTTCCTCCCGGGATGTATCGAGAAGTTTCTTGCGGGCCGCCGCCTCTTCAAAGAGGCGTTTGTCCTCCTCGGTCATTCGGTTCAGCAGATAGGCGGTCGTCATGGCCTCGTGGGTTGAGGACGCGGCGAAGAGCAGATCCAGCTCCACCATGCCTCCGTACTTGTAGAGCGCCACGACGCGCTCCCGAAGCAATCTCCGGATCGTTTCGAGACGGGCAATGGTCTCCTCGATCTGGGTGTTCAACTGGTTAAGCCGTTCCTGGACCCGGTTCTGCTTGAGCTGCAGGACGGAGAGCTTCTGCTGGGCCACCCCGATGTCCTCGGTGAGCTTGCCGAGCTCCGCCAGAAGATCCCGTTCCTTTCCCGCGGTCTCCTTGATCTTACGCTGGTGGAAATCGAGCTGCCTCTGGATGATTTCGAGGCGCTTCTCCTCAACGCCGATTCGCCGCTCCAGTTCTGCGAGAGACTCCGTCTCGGCAAAGCAGGAATTTCCAGGCAGGGACAGAAAGAGAAGCAGAAACGCCAGGAAAGCCACCGCACAACGGATGCCGCAGGGCACCTCTCCGGGGCCGGGCAAGCTCCCCCCGGAACACCTTGGGGAGTTCATCGTCCTTCCATCGGAAGGGATCAGGGTTTTCCGCACGCCCTCACCATCCTCCCGCCTCGGATCTTCACCTTCGCCGCCCCTACTCTACTACATCGGCCGAAGCGCCCGGCGGATGAAGCGCTCCACGGCCATCCAACTGCTGATCCATCCCACCGTGATGCCGCCTCCGAGGAGGATGAGCCCCAGCCGGAGAAGCATGGAGGGGTCCCGAAAGAGCTGCACGAAGGGAAGCGTGGCCTCCACTCCCCGCACGAGGGCCTCGTAGCCTCCTCCGATGAGCAGCGACGCTCCGAGGGCGCCCCCCATGCCGAGGAGCATGCCCTGGAGAACGAAGGGCAGCGCCACGAAGGTGGGCGTGGCCCCCACGAGGAGCATCACCCCGATCTCGTCCCGCCTGGAGTAGATGGAGATGCGGATGGTGTTGAAGAGCACCAGGGCGCTCGCCGTAACGGCGATGACGAGGACGAACATGGAGAACCGCGTTGCGAACCGGGAGACCCGGGCGAGCTTGTCCGCCAGACCTCCCGCGTAGATCACGTCATCCACTTCGGGCATGGCGAGGAGTTCCCGGGCCACGGAAGGTGCCAGAACCGCCCGGGCGAGCCCGATCTCCAGGCTCGGCGGAAGGGGATTCTCCCCCAGGATGGTGAGCGCCTGGGCATGTCCCTTGAGACGCGTCTTGAGTCGTTCCATGGCTTCCGCCGTGGTGACCCACCGGACGGAGGCGACTCCGGGAATCTTGTGGGCCTTGTCGGCCACGGCCTGGAGCTGCGCCTCGTTCTTGACGTAGGCCTGCACGAGAAGCTCGCTCTCCACTCTCGCCACGAGATAGCGGGTGTTCAGCATGAACAGTGCGCTGCTGCCGACGAGAAAAAACACCGCCACGGCGGTGAAGAGCGTGAGCAGCGAGAGCCCCCAGTGACGGAAGAGCAGTCTGTTCGTGTCGCGAAGAACGTACCTAAAAGTCCCCATCCAGTTCGTACCTCCCCCGCTTCTCGTCCCGGACCACCCGTCCCATGTGCAGTTCCAACACCCGCTGCCGATAGGCATCGACGAGAAACTGGTTGTGCGTCGCCATGAGGACCGTCGTTCCCGAGGCATTGATGGAGAGCAGGAGTTGCATGATCTCTTCCGCGGTATGCGTATCGAGGTTTCCCGTGGGCTCGTCCGCCACGAGAAGACTCGGGGCGTTCACGACGGCCCTTGCGATGGCGATGCGCTGCTGTTCACCTCCGGAGAGCTGCGGAGGGCGAAGAAAACGGCGGCGCCACATGCCGACTCGCTCCAGCACCTCTCCCGGCCGTTCCTTCACCTCTGCGGGAGGAACGCCGATCACATCAAGCACGAAGGCCACGTTTTCCATGGCCGTGAGATGCGGCAGGAGTTTGAAGTCCTGGAAGATCACCCCCAGATCCCGCCGGTAGAGGGCCAGATCGAAGGCGCTCATCTTCCTGAGGTTGTATTCCCCCACCGCGATCTGTCCTTTGGTAGGCATGACTTCCCGCGTGATGAGACGAAGGAGTGTCGTCTTTCCCGATCCCGTCTGCCCCACAAGGTAGAGGAACTCCCCCTTCGGGACCGTGAGATACACGTCCTCCAGGGCCCGGATGTCGGGCTCGTACAGTTTCGTCACTCCCGAAATGCGAACATCCATCAGCTTCTCCTCCGCAAAGCCCACACCTGCGCCGCGGCACCGACGATCTGCTGATGGGTCAATGCGTAATATTCGTGCAACTCCCGAGCGCTTCCGCTCTGGCCGAAGACATCGTCCATCCCGACCCGACGGAGCGGAACGGGGTATTTCTCGCAGAGCACCTCCGCCACGGCGCTGGCGAGGCCTCCGTGCCGGCTGTGCTCCTCCGCGACCACACAGGCTCCGGTGCGACGCACCGAGGCGAGGAGGATCTGTTCGGGAAGGGGCTTGACGCTGTAGCACTCCACCACTTCCGCCTGGACCCCCTGCTTGGCGAGCACATCCGCCGCTTCGAGAGCCTCGAAGACCATCATACCACAGCAACAGACCGTCACATCCGTCCCCTCGCGAAGAAGCCGTCCGCCCCCGATCGGGAGAGGGCCGGAGGAACGGTGTTCCTCCCGGTCCGTCACGCTCCGGGAGGAAACGTCGCACCGCAGGTAGACGGGACCGGGCATGCGGAGCGCCTCTGCGAGCAGGTCTCCGAAGAGGCGCTCGTCCGAGGGAACGAGAACGGTCATGCCGGGGATGCTCCTCGCGAGGGCAAGGTCCTCCACCAGTTGGAAGACCGCGCCGCACTCCCCCCGAAAAAGCCCCGGTGCCGTGCCGAGAAGCACCACCGGCAGGGACGGAACGGCCAGGGCGTTGCGGATCTGGTCGTAGGCCCGGGACAGGAGCAGGGGCATGCCGGGCCCCAAAAGAACCCGGAATCCCTCCAGGGCGAAGCCCGCAGCGGCGAGCACCACCGTCGCCTCCGAGGCGTCCAGAGAAACGTAGGCATCAGGGTGAGCTTCCGCGAAGGCCGCAAGGGCACCGTTCCAGGGGGAGAGCAGCGGAAACGTTCCGTCCACCACAAGCAGGCGCTCCACCCGCTCCGCGAGTCCGTCGAGAAGGCCCCCGGGATCTCCAGGACCTTTCATTTCAGGATGCCTCACAGGAACTCCTCCTTCCCGGAGGAGTGGAAAACGTCCGTGCGGAACGACGCATCTTCCGAGGCGCTCTCCTCCTGCGGGGTGGTTCCGCTTCCGCCGCCTCTTCTTTCCAGCTCCCGCAGAGCACTGTCGAGGCGGGGGCGGGAGAAGACCGGCCGCCCCTCCGAAGCGACATCCCGGTTTTCCTCGGCGGAAACGCCCTTCCCGTAACGGGTCCGGAGAAACAGCACTCCCGGAACGCCGCAGGATGCACCTCGCACGGAAGAAACGGCCGTCCCGTCTTTTCGTTCCGGAGTGGAAAGCGCCGCAAATCCCTCTTCGACGGAGGCGAAGTCGTGCCCGTCTCCGACAGCGGCTTTCCAGCCCAGGTCGCGAAAACGCGACGCAAGCCGCTCCATCTCTTCATCCCTGCACGGTTCGGTCTTCCCGTTCCAGCCGGGACAGTTCACGACCACCCGGAGACCGCCCAGAGCATCGTCCCGGGCGGCGACGCGGGCCGCATCCCAGACACATCCTTCCCGCAGCTCCTCCAGATTCATGCAGCAGAACACCGCCGGCACATACGAAGCGGTCTCCTCTCCGGACATTCCGGAGGCGGAAAAGGCGCCGTCGCACCGCCGCTTCCCGAGGGCCATGACCATGCCGAGGGCGATTCCCAACCCCTGGCCGGGAGGACCGCCGGGGGCGTCCACCCCGGGAGTCCTTCCCGGGAAAGGCATTCCCTGGAGCACTGCTCCCAGGCGGGAGAAGCTCCACAGTTCGTCCCGGGAGAAAAATCCCTTTGCCGCAAGCACCGCATAGAGGGCGGGCCCGCCGAGACCGTCGCTCAGGACGAACCGATCTCGAAGCGGATTTCCGGGATCCGTCGGAAACGTGCGAAGCACCTTCCAATAGAGGTACACCAGAACGTCCACAAGGGAGAGGGCCAGGGCAGACTGCTCGCTTCTCGCGAGGGAAATCATGCGCACCACATCCTTGCGGATCTCCAGAGCCGTTTCCTCCAGGAAATGTCTACATCGGTCATCCATCGCCGGACTCCACCCCCAACAGGTTCCACGCTTCTTCAAGGCGTTCCGCCACTTCCGCGGCTCCGCTCTTTGTACCACAACGGCAGGGCTCGGGAAACGGTATTTTTCCTTCCCCGTACCAGCAGGCCATGTCCCGGCTCCGGGCAAAGGCCTCCACTTTGGGGTCGTAGGGAATGGCCGTGACGGCCCGGCAGAACATGGCCGAGAGCATCACGAAATGCAGGCGCATCCCCACGGCAAAGCGCCCGGCGCACCAGGCTCCGGAGGCATCGCCCAGGGAGCGCACCCGCAGGATGTGGCGACAGGGAAGGATCCCCTGGGTCGTGAAGGAGGCGAGCAGTTCCTCATCCTCCCTGGCGAGGGCCACGCCCACCACGGGGAGCGAATAGGCCCGGGCCAGCTCGGCGCAGGCCCGGGCGGCGCGCAGGGGAAGTTCGTCCTTCCAGGGGCGGAGATTCACCAGGAGCGCCTCCTCGCCGGGGCATTTCCGCACGTCGAGGGAGAGCACCGGATCGGGCACGAGCGTTCCCTCAAGGTTCCACGCACGGAGCAACTTCAGGGAGGGCTCGTCCCGAATGCCCCGATAGGCGCAGAGACGGAGCGCGTTTTCGGTCAGCCTCGCTGCGGCGGACCTTCTGAAGGGACCGACGGACTGTCCGAACGCCCAGGGGCGACACCCCACCCGTGCGGCCAGGCGCACCACCGTCCAATAATAGAGACAGGAGCGGAAGCTCGTGGCATCCTGAAACAACCCCCCGCCGCCCAAAAGAAGCGTCTCGCTCTCCCGGAAGGTCTTCCACAGGGTGGCGAGGTTCCACCGCTGCACGCAGGCCACGCCGAACTCCTCCGTGCTCCGGGAGGGATCCGCGGAAAGAAGCACCATCCGCTCCCGGGAGATGCCGAGAAGCTCCAGACTCCGGATCAACGCCGCCGCGAGCAGCTCGTCCCCGAGATTGCCGAAGCCGTAGTAGCCCGCCAGGGCGACATCGAACCGGCGGCGCGACCTCGTTCTCTTCCGCGGCGCGTGCTCCCCGCCGTCCGTCATGGCGCTCCGTTCCTCCTGCGAGGTCACTCGAAGAAGGCCCCCCGGGCGTGCCGCCACAGGGGAAAGGCCACCCAGCGGAACAGTGCCGCAAGGACCGCACCGAGGAGAAGCCCTGCCCAGAGACCGTTCCCCACTCGCCAGAGGGTGAAGAAGATCGGCGTGTGGAAATGGCAGAAACTGTTCAGCGCCGAGGAGAAGGCGAACACCGAGGCGAGACGTAGCGCCTCGCGGTAGTCGGGCCAGATGTCCATGCGCCGCACCACATACCAGAGCACCAGTGCGGGATAGCCGATAAAGAGTTCTTTGTTTCGGGGACGGGCCACAAGAAGTCGCTCCAGAGCATCCCGGAGCGTCACCTCCCAGCCGGGAACGAGGTTCACGTTGTCACTCCGGAGAGCCAGAAACGCCGCGCCCAGGAGCATGAAGCCGATGAGCGCCAGCTCACCCCACCGGGAGGGGCGCCCCAGCACCTCTCCCAGCGACTCCGGATGCTCGCGCCGCTTCAGATCGTGAAAGAGAATCAGCGCGGGGGGGAGCAGCAGAGTGGCCTTGACCCCCGAGAAGGTGAGAAGGCGGAGCATGTAGAGCGGAACGCCGTAGAAGGCCGCGATGGACAGCCCTCCCGAGACGAGCACGAAGACCGCCTGGACGATCCCCAGATGAGGCTTCCGCCAGCCGTCCAGCGCGAAGAGGGTGGCGTCGGTGACCACTGCGACCGCACAAAGCGCCCCGAGCATCTTCGCCAGAAGGGGAACCTTCCACGCCGCCGCGCCGAGGCCGCCGGCGAGCAGAAGGAGCACCACGAAGCCGAAGGGGCTGAGCACGCTCTCCTCGGAGCGGCGCAGGCGCCAGAGATAGTTCATGCCGCAGAAGACGAGGAGGAGCGCACAGGCGACGGCGGCGAGGAGGGACTGCCCCCACCGGCCGTAGGTGACGGGCCACCCCGTCTCGTAGCCGCCGTTCCTGAGTCCCTCAGCGATGCGGCGCACGTCGTCCTCGAATTTCAGAAAGCGCTCCCCCGATTCGAGGAGATAGGGACGCAGTAGAAGAAGACGCACCGACCGCTCCTTTGCTGCGCGGAGCATGCGCTCCACCATGACCCCCCGGGATACGCGCTTGCTCAGTACCTCGTCCTGGGTGACGCTATGCAGCGGCAGGAGATCCGGAAAGACATGCCAGTCCAGCGCCGCACCACCGAGCTGCCGGGAAAACTCCACCTGGGCGGCGGCGAGTTCCTTCTCCTTCAGCAGCGCCGCCAGGGGCAGCAGGTCTGGATAGCCCGCAACGACGGCCCCCGAGGGAGCGATGCAGCGGATCTGGGCGTTCGCCTCCACCACGCCCCGGGCCAGGGCGGCCACGTTCTCGGCAAGAACACCCGGCGCCATGGCGGGACGATAGACCACCGGCACGGCCAGGCGGCGTGTTTTTGCGAGCCCCTCCAGGTCGGGGAGAACCCCCGCGGCGAAGAGGTCCGCGAAAGACTGGGGCAGAACGAGGATGCGCCCCGCCGCGTTCCGCACCGAGACGAGCTCCGGGAACTTCAGGCGGGCGAACTGTTCGGCCTCCTCGGCCAGATCCTCCTCGCCCAAAGGAATCCAGAGCGTTCCCCTGTCGGAGGGCAGGGATTCCAGAGAAACCGGAGCGGGTGCCTCGGCACCCCCCGGTGCCGCGTCCTCGGGAAGCCCTGAAGAAAGCGCCGCCGCACGGACTTCGGGCGGAAGCTGGGCCAGGGGACCGTACCAAAGAGGAAGCGGTCCCTGGGCGAGTTCCTCGCCGGTGAACTCTCCCACGAGGAACCCCGTGAACCCCACCACCTGGAGCCGGGCCAGCGCCGCTTCGAAAGGAAGATGCTGTTCGAGGCTCATGGCCTTCATGTCGCGATATTCCGCGAGAATGCCCACTTTCCGGCGCCCCATCTCCGCGCTCCACCGGGGAATGAGCCCCTGGAAGGCGAGGGAGAAGGCCAGACCGACGGCGAGAAAGAAGAGTATGCGTCGATTCACGGCATTGCCTCCATTCTCCATTGCTGGGACAGGTTCCATCCGCACTCGTCAAGAAGGACGCTGAGGCGGTGGAGCGGAAGACCCACCACGTTGAAATAACATCCAGAAATGCGCTCCACGAGCAACGCGCCATGTCCCTGGATCGCATAGGCGCCGGCCTTGTCGTCTCCCTCTCCGGTGGCGACATAGGCGTCCACCGCCGCGTCGTCCAGGGGGCGGAAGGTCACCTGCGTGGACTCCAGAGCGGAACGTTCGCACTCCTCCCCGACGAGGGCGATGGCGGTGAGGACCGTGTGCTCCCTTCCCGCAAGCGTCCGCAGCATACGCCGTGCGTCGTCCCGATCCCGGGGCTTGCCGAGCACCGCCTCCCCGAGCACCACCACCGTGTCGGCCCCGAGGAACACCGCCCCGGCACACTCCCCTTCCCGACGCATCCGGTCGGCCACGGCCTTCGCCTTGGCCGACGCCAGACGGAGCGCCATGGCTCCCGGCGTCTCACCATTCCGGGGCGTCTCATCCACTTCGGCGACTCGAACCTCGAAGCTCCAGCCGAGTTCCCCGAGCAACGCCCTCCGGCGGGGGCTCGCCGAGGCCAGCACCAATTTTCTCACCGGACCAGCCACAATCCCACCATTCCTCCCAGAAGCGTTCCCAGATTGACCTGAAAAAAAAACTTGAACCCGAAGGTGACGAAGATCAGATCCACCGTCTCCACATGCAGCCCGGGAGCGGCAAGGGTGCGGAAATACGGAGCCAGGAGGGAAATCCGCTGACAGAAGATTCCGAGCACCGTTCCGAGAATAGCCGCCAGAAGCAACAGACCCCAGGTACGCCGCGTCGCCGCCATGGCACTTCACAGCCTCCCCACGAGAGAAAGCGCCACCGCAACGCTTCCGAGAAGCGCACAGTAGAGAGCGAACCAGCGAAGTCGCCCCGCCAGAACCACCCGCCGGAGCACCACGAGCGCCGCGTAGCCCGAGACGAAGGCCACAAGAGCCCCGGGCAGCCACCCCTCGGGAAGATCCGCCAGAAACGCCGTCATTCCGCCCAGATCGCGCACCTGGAGCAGTGCCGCTCCGGCGATGGCGGGCAAAGAAAGCAGAAAGGAGAAGCGGAACGCCTCCTCCCGGGAGAGCCCCAGAGCCTGCCCCGCCACGATGGTGGAACCCGATCTGGAAATTCCCGGCACGGCGGCCAGCCCCTGCACGAATCCGACCCAAAGCCCGACGCCGACGGAGGCCCTCCGGGGCGTCGCACCCTCCGGGCCGGTCTCCCCGGAGGGCCTCCGCCTCGTTCCGAATTCCAGGAGCGACGCAGTGACCAGAAGGGCGCACCCCACGACAAGGGGTGAGGCGAAAAGACGCTCCACCGTGCTTTTGAGGGGAAGCGCCACAGCCACCGTGACCAGCGTTCCCGCAAGCACCGCCCATCCATAGCGCCAGCCGGGACGCTCCCGCCGGGACGGCGAGAACCATCCTCCGAACCAGTCCGCCGCGACGGCGCAAAGTTCTTTCCGGAAAAAGAGGAGCGTCGCCGCCATGGTCGCCACGTGCAGCAGCAGATCGAAGGAGAGCGAGGGCTCCCGCCAGCCGAGGGCGGCCTGGGCGAGCACCAGGTGGGCGGAGCTGCTCACGGGAAGGAATTCCGTCACACCCTGGAGCAGACCAAGAAGGATCTCGTGCCACATCAGGACGCAGCCTCCTTCTGGCGGATCTTCGCCATGTCGAGGGAGATGAAGGCCAGGTTGTGGGCGTGATCGCCGATGCGCTCCAGATTACTCAGGATGTCGATGAAGACCACCCCCGCGTCGGGAGAACAGACCCCTTCATTGAGGCGCTGGATGTGGCGTTTCCGCAGGCGCTTCTCCATGGCGTC
>NZ_JARKPW010000224.1:0-25070 GCF_029975095.1 Aminiphilus sp. | reverse complement strand
TCGTCCGGGGAAGTATCGCGAACGTTCTCGGAGAGAGGGGCGTTTTGGAGATCGAAAAACCCACCCTTGGAGGAGAGGACTTTTCTTTCTTCGCTTCCAGGGTTCCTTCCGTCTTTCTCTGGCTGGGATGCCGCCCCGAGGAGATCGCACCGGAGGACTTCCCGCCTCTGCACAATCCTCGTTTCGTCCCCGACGAAAGCTGTTTTTCCATCGGGGCTGCCGTCCTTGCCCAGGCGGCATGGGATCTTCTGAAAAAGCTCGGAGGAGGCGTACCCGCATGAACGTGCAATCGACGAACTTTCGTGACGAACTCGTCCCCCTTCGGCGCGAACTGCACCGCCACGCCGAAAAAGGGTGGGAGGAATTCTGGACCAGCGCCTTCGTCGCCTCGAAGCTCGACGCACTGGGGTTCACGGTTCTTCTGGGCGAGGACGTGATCGCACCCGAGGCCGCCATGGGGCGCCCCTCTCTGGAAGAACTCGAGAAGGCCAGGATACGGGCTCTGGGATGGGGAGCTTCTCCTCCCATTCTGGAAAAAATCGGACTTTTTACCGGCGTGGTGGGCATTCTGAAGACGGACTGCCCAGGCCCCGTGACGGCTTTCCGGTTCGACATGGACGCCGTCGAAGTGGGCGAGAGCAGAGATCCTGAACATCGCCCACTTCGGGAGGGTTTTGCAGCCCTCGACGAGGGTGTGGCCCACGCCTGCGGTCACGACGGCCATACCGCCATCGGGCTCGTCCTGGCGCGATGGATCAGCGAAAACCGCCACCTCCTCCGGGGGACCTTCAAATTTCTTTTTCAGCCCGCCGAAGAGGGAGTCCGTGGCGGAAAATCCATGACCGAAAAGGGGCTTCTCGATGACGTGGATGTCCTTCTGGGCCTTCATCTCGGGGTGGGCATGCCCTCGGGGGCGGTCGGAGCCGGATGCGGCGATTTTCTCTGCACCACCAAGATCGACGCCGTCTTCACGGGAGTCGCCGCGCACGCGGGAGGCGCTCCCAACGAGGGACGAAACGCACTGCTCGCCGCAGCGTCGGCGGTCCTCGGGCTCCACGCCATTTCTCCGCACCGCGACGGCGCCAGCAGAATCAATGTCGGTGTTCTTCAGGGAGGAACAGGACGCAATGTGATCCCCCCCAGGGCGGAACTCAAACTGGAGACCCGCGGCGCGACCGCGGAGATCGACGGCTACGTTCGGACTCGGGCTATGGACATCCTGAAAGGTGCAGCCATCAGCCAGGGAGTGGCACTGGAAACCCGTCTGGCGGGAGGCGCGATCGACGCCTCAAGCCATCCCGAGCTCGTCGATCTCGTTGCGGCAAAGGCCCTTGGCATCGAGGGCATTCGCCGAGTCGAGCGGCATGGCCGTATTTCCGGGAGCGAGGACATCTCCTGGATGATGCAACGGGTGCATGAGAGAGGAGGACGTTCCTGCTATTTCATTCTCGGCGCCGACACGACCGCGGGCCATCACAACGAGCGATTCGACTTCGACGAGGAGGTCCTCGGCCCCGGCGTAGCTCTTTTGAAGGAGTTGACCCTCGAAGTGGCGGGACGCTGAACATCGTTTCTTCTCCCGCAAGGAGGTGGTTTCCGACACGCAATGCGCCTGCGAGCTCAGGGGAAATTTTCTGAAATTTCGCACACTGTCTTTTTTGCTCTCTGTCTCTCATTTTATTCCAGCAAGGAGGATCAGCATGTCCAAGAACACGGGTTCGAACAAGACCCCACAAGGCGGGGCCTTCGGGCGTTTCATCCGCGGCATCGAAGTGGTGGGAAACAAGCTGCCCCATCCCTTCTGGCTCTTCGTCCTTCTCGCTCTGGCGGTGGTCGTTCTTTCGGCCTTTCTCGCCACGTCAGGCACGTCCGTCACGTACATGGCTGCTTCGCAAAAGGCGGGGGAACTTCCCAAGGAAGTGACGGTTCCCGTCAAAAACCTCCTGAGCTACGAGGCCCTGCGACCCTTTTTCTCCGACTTCGTCAAAACCTACATTTCCTTCGCACCCCTCGGACTGATCATGGTCATGATGCTCGGAATCGGCCTGGTGGAGCAGACGGGTTTCATCTCCGCCCTGATGCGGAAGACCATCCTCGGCGCCCCACCCTACATGGTGACCGCCGTTCTCGCCATGGTGGGCATCAACGCCAATCTCGCCTCCGACGCAGGCATCATCTTCACCCCCGCCATCGGCGGAGCGGTCTTCAAAGCCCTGGGGCGCAATCCTGCCGTGGGGATCATCGCGGGATTCGCCGCGGCCTGCGGAGGGTTCACGGCCAACTTCTTCGTTGCGGGAACGGACGCCCTTTTGGCGGGAATCACCGAATCGGCCGCCAAGGGAATGAACATTGCGGCTCCTACCCATCCTCTCATCAACTGGTTCTTCCTCATCGTCGCCACCATAACGGTCACCCTGGTCACGACCGTCGTGACCGAAAAGTTCATCGTTCCCATGTTGGGAGACGAAGGCGCATCCCGAGATTCTTCGGCGCTCGCAAAGCATGTCCTCACCAATGAGGAGAAAAGAGGACTCCGCTGGTCTCTCTGGGCAGGACTGGGAGCGATCATTCTCCTTCTCGTTCTGACCGTTCCTCAAGGGGCCTTTTTCCGCGCCGACGATGGAAGCCTCTTGCCCAGATCGCCGCTCCTTTCCAGCGTAGTGCCCATCCTTTTCTTCCTCTTCTTCTTCGTCGGCATCGCCTACGGTTTCGGATCCGGAACGCTCAAGACCGCCTCGGACGTCCCCAAGCTGATGCAGAACGGACTTCAGGGAAGTCTCAGCTTTCTGGTCATCGCCCTTCCCGCGTCCATGTTCATCCAGCTCTTCAACGCCAGCAATCTCACCACCATCCTGGCCGTCAAGGGAGCGGAGGCTCTCGAAGCCCTCAATCTGGGCGGCATTCCCCTGCTGCTCCTCTTCATCCTCCTCTGCGGCACGCTGAACCTTTTCATGATCAGCGGTTCCGCCAAGTGGTTGATACTCGCTCCCATCTTCGTCCCCATGTTTTCCATGGTGGGCTTTTCCCCTGCCCTCACCCAGGTCGCCTACCGGATAGGAGACTCAAGTACCAACATCATCTCCCCCCTTTCCTATTACATTCCGGTCGTCATCGGCCTTCTGGAGCAGTACCGGCGGGAAGGCGACGCCCCGGTCGGAATAGGAACCATCCTCTCTCTGGAACTCCCCTATTCCCTGGCGTTCCTGGTCTGCTTCTCTCTGCAGATCATCCTCTGGTACGTCTTGAATCTTCCCCTGGGACCAGGTACGGGAATGTTCATGTAAGACAATCCGGTTCTACGCAAAGGGCGAAATTCGCCGGAGAGGCAGCCCCGGAAGGGCTGCCTCTCGTTTTCATCCCGAGACGGACCGACTTTTCCGCCGCCGTCATCTCCTCTTTCACACCCCTGTCCAGAACCACCGTTTTTTTCGCTTCATTGCTTTCTTCAGGCTCAAGAAACGCTCGCTCCTTGTCATCCGCAAAGAATGATCGATGACATTTTCCCTGTCCCGTCACACGAAATCACACATCCCCCTTGACAAGGGGAGAAGGTGTGTTATAGTGCTCATGGAAGTTAGATCGATCAAACTCATGGATGTCCCTCTGCGACCTGACTCGGCCTCTTCGCGGTGCTCCAAGCCGCAGATTCGGGAATCCTTCTGGATCGATCCAGCGAACGAGCCGTCGGAGCCCTCGCACGCTCCGCAATCCCCCACATGCTCACTCCGTCGTTCGTGCGGATACGATCAAACTACGTTCTTTTCCATGTCGGTCTTACGCCATCCCGCCCCCTGCCCGGATGGTCGACGGAAAAGAGAAGGGTTCCAGGGATTTTTGCGGCGCCTTTTGGGTTTGATCGATCTAACTTCAGCTCTTCTCTCCGAACCCCCTTTCCTTCCCCCTTGTTCCGGAAGGCCGCTTCGGAGGGCCTTGACAGACGAGTCGGCGCACATCATGCGCCTTCTTGAGGAGGGATTTCCGTGCAATGGATTCTTGTTCTTGCGATTCTCGGAATCGCCGTCTGGGGTGTTTTTCGCCAGGTAAGGTCGGCTGCAAAGGGCGAAGGATGCGGGTGCGGCGGATGCGGTGCCTGTCCCTGCTGTCCGTCCGCAGCGAAGCCGTCACCGGAGTCCACCGTTCTTTCCTCGAAGACCACGGCGGGGGGCGCCGATCATGACGCTTGACGAAGTGCGGCCGGGCGGCCGGGTCAGGATACGGAGGAACGGTGCTCCCGGTTCCGTGGGGCAGCGTCTCATGGACATGGGGTTTCATCGCGGCGTGGAGCTTCAGGTCGTGCGGAACGCGCCCCTGGTGGATCCCGTGGAATTTCTCATGGACGGACAGCACGTGAGCCTTCGGCACGAGGAGGCGCGTTTCGTCGAGGTGGAAGCACTGTGAGCGGCGATCTTCGCATGGCCCTTGTGGGCCAGCCGAACTGCGGCAAATCGACGGTGTTCAACATGCTCACCGGTGCCAGGCAGTACGTGGCGAACTATCCCGGCGTAACGGTGGACGTGAAGAAGGGGAAGTTTCGTGTCGGGGAGAAAACCGTCGAGGTGGTGGATCTTCCCGGTACCTACAGCCTTACCTCCTATTCCGCGGAGGAGATGGTCACCCGGGACTACGTCCTCAACGAGGCACCGGACCTTGTGCTGAACGTCGCGGACACGTCGAACCTGAAGCGGAGTCTCTATCTTACGTTCCAGCTTCTGGAGATGGGGGCGCCGCTCATTGTGAATCTGAACATGACGGACGTAGCGGAGGGACACGGGCTTCTCGTGGACGGGCGTGCGCTCGCGGCGGAATTGGGCGTGCCCGTGGTGGAGACCGTGGCGAACCGGAACCGGGGCGACGAGGCCGTACGGAAAGCGATTTCCGAGGGGGGGAGAAGATCCTCCTCGTTCCGGGTGGACTACGGTTCCCTTGAGCCATTCCTCGAAAAAGCCGAAAAAAGCCTGCGCGCACTCTTTCCGGGGAAGAGCTATCCCTGGCGCTGGATCGCCGTGAAGCTCTTCGAGGAAGACGAGGCCGTGCGACGCACCATCGTCGATGCGGGAGAACCGGGGCTCGCCCTCCTCGAAGAGGTGGATGCCCTGGCGACATCCTTCGAAATGGCGGAGGGCGCGGATTCCCGGAGCCATATCGGCCTGGCCCGTCACACCTGTGCCACCGCGTTGGAACAGCGCGTCTCCCGGCGTACCCGTCCCTCCGGAAAAACCTGGACGGATCGGATCGACGCCGTGGCGGTGAATCGTTTCCTCGGTCCGCTCCTCCTGCTCGGCATCATCTACGCGCTCTACGAACTCTCCATCGTCCAGGGGTACAAGCTCACGGAATACCTGGTCCCCTGGCTCAACCGTCTGCGCATCGCCATCGAGGGAACACTGCCCCCCTCGGGCTTTCTGGAGGAACCCCTCCTTCGGGAGTTCACTCTGGATCTCGTGACGGCGGTGAACTCCATGCTGATCTACGTCCCCATCTTTCTTGTGCTCTTCGCGGCCATCGCCGTTCTTGAGGACGTGGGCTACATGCCCCGCATGGCCTTCATTCTGGATCGCCTGTTCCGGCGTTTCGGCCTTCACGGCCAGTCCACGCTTCCCCTCATCCTCGGGGGTGTCTTCGTGGGGGGCTGTGCCGTGCCGGGAGTCATGGCCACCCGGGTCATCGCGGACGAGCGGGACCGCCTCGCCACCATTCTTGTGGTCCCCCTCATGAACTGCCTCGCCAAGGTTCCTCTCTACACGCTGCTTCTGGGGATCTACTTCGCGGACACCGCGGGAGCGATGATGGTCTTCATCTCCACCATCACCCTCATCGCCGCCCTAGGCGTGGCCAAGGTGCTCACGCTCACGGTGCTGCGCAACCGCCCCAGCTCCCCCTTCGTCATGGAGATGCCCCCCTACCACCTGCCGACACTCCGGGGCATCGTCATCCGCTCTCTGGAGCGGACGTGGCTCTTTCTCCGCAAGATCGCCACAGTGATCGTGGTGGTGGCGGCGGGGGTTTTCGTGCTCACCCACTATCCGTCCCCTTCTCCGGAGGTGCTCCAGGGACTTGCCGTCCGGGCCGACGAAGCGAAGGCGACATTCCGGGCTGCCGTGGCGGAAACGCCCTTCGCGGCATCCCTGGCAGACGACGAGAGCCTCGACCGCTATCTGAACCTGCAGGAGTCGCTGCGCCAGTTCCGCATGCTCGGCACGGCCAAGGCAACCATCGACGAACGTCTCACCGCCGAGGCGCCCGATGTAGCGCCCCTCGTGATCGGCTCCGACCCTGCGGTGAAAACACTGGACCGGGCTTTCCGCACGCTTCGGGGAACGCGTCTGGAGCTGCAGCGTGAACTTTCCTCGGAGCGGCTCAACGCAAGCGTACTCGGCCGCATGGGGCAGGTCATGGAGCCGCTGACACGCCCCGCGGGTTTTACATGGAAGGTGAACGTGGCGCTTCTGAGCTCCCTGGCGGCCAAGGAAAGCAGCGTGGCCACCCTTGGAGTTCTCTACCGACCCCAGGGGGACGACGCGAACAAGACGCTCGGGGAACGGATGCAGGAGCAGGAGCGGGGCTTCACTCCTCTGCACGCTCTGGCGCTCATGGTTTTCATGGCTTTCTATCCACCCTGCATCGCCACCATCCTCATGGTGAAGGTGGAGAGCCGCCGCTGGAAATGGGCACTCCTCGCTCTGGGGTATCCCATCCTGCTCGGCTTCGCCTGCGCGGCACTCGTTTTCACCGGCGGCTCCGCACTGGGTCTGTCGGGAACACGGGCGGCCCTTGTCTTCTACGGAGTGCTTCTCTTCGTCACGTTCCTCCTGGGGCTCATTCCCGGAAGAGCGCCGGAAACGGAGAAAACGTCAAAGCACATCGCTTCCGTCGCCGAAAAAGCGACATTCCCCCGCTGATCCGGAGGGGATGGGGGTCCTGGCGAAAACAGACGTGCGGTGCACCGTGAAAAACCCGGTGCCTCTGGAAAAGATTCTGCGTGCGCCTTCATTCCGGAGACGCTCCGAAGAAATCCCCCACCGGGGCGTTTTCCACAGCCAGAACAGACCGGCCGGAGAATCCGCGGAAGAGTTTCCGAACAGGCCTTCTTGGAGCACTCGCGAGGAACCCGGAAAGCGTTCGACCACGGAATCAAACCGTGAAAAACGTGCGAAAGGAGGTGAGACAGATGCGCAAAAACCTGATGCGAGCCTTTGCGGGGATTTTTCTGTGCCTTTTCCTCGCGGGAATCGCCGCAGCCCACACGCCGATCTGCACGTGCTACCTCAACGGCGACGGCACCGTCACCTGCGAGGGCGGCTTCTCCGATGGATCCTCCGCGGCGGGTACGAAGATGACCGTCAAAGGAGCAGACGGGACAGTCATTACCGAGGGTGCCATGGACGACGCGGGAGAGTTCACCTTCCCCAAGCCCGAGGGCTCCTACCAAGTGGAGTTCAACGCGGGACCCGGTCACGTGGTGGTCATCAAGGGAGAGAGCATTCAGTAGACTCCGCTGCGCCACACTCCGGAGGAGCGCCGGAACCGCGCCCCATGAACAAAAGAGAGCGCGATCCTCCGGAGCGGCGGCCCATACCGGACATGGACACATGGACAGGAACACGGAAAGGACGTGATGGTACGTGCGGACACGGCGACTTCTTCTGGCTCTTGCGATGGTACTGGCCTTTGCACTTCCGGCCTTCGCCCACTTCCAGCTGATCTACACTCCAGAAAGCGCCCTTGAAAAAGGCGGGGAACTGACGCTGAAGCTCGTCTTTACCCACCCCTTCGAAGCGGGACACACCATGGACATGGCGGGCGTCGAAGAGTTCTACATGGTGAACAAGGGGAAAAAGACGGATCTCAAGAACGATCTCAAGCCTCTCATCTGGTCCAGCCTCTCCAACTCCGGCTCCGGATACGAGGCGAAGGTGATGCTCCGGGGCATGGGGGACTTCATCTTCGGGCTGGTTCCCGCCCCTTACTTCGAGGAATCCGAGGGAGCATGGATGCAGCAGTGCACCAAGGTGATGGTGAACGTGGCGGGCCTGCCCACGGGATGGGACGAGCCCATCGGTCTCCCCGTGGAGATCGTTCCTCTGGACAAACCCTACGGTCTCTGGACGGGCAACCTCTTCCGAGGCGTGGTCATGGCGGACGACAAACCCGTTCCCTTCGCGGAAGTGGAAGTAGAATTCCTCAATCACCGCCCGGACATGGCGAAGAACCGCTTCGCCTCCGAGGCGGAAGTGGAGGCACCTCAGGATTGTTTCATCACCCAGACCATCAAGGCGGACGCGAACGGCACTTTCGCCTACGCCATTCCCAGAGCCGGCTGGTGGGGCTTTGCCGCGCTGGGCGTGAAGACCAGGGAATACAGGGGCGCCGAACTGGGCGTGGACGCGGTCATCTGGGTACAGGCCAGGGACATGTAGTCAGGAAACACATGTTCCGGCACTATCCATTCTCTTCCCCCGTCCGGGGACCGGGCCTCCATCGGGAGTTCCGGTCCCCGGGCGTCCCGATGGACGAAACTGACATCGCATTTCGGCCGTTCTCGAGCAATCCACTTTCGACGACGAGCAAGGAGCACGCCTCGTGAAGGGACAGAACATCTCACTCGCATCCTGCCGCTCCGTGGGCAGTCGCTGCACTGTCTGCAGCGTCACGGACGGCTCTCTGGAAGGGCGTTTCTGGAGCATGGGCATCCATCCCGGCGTCGTGGTCGAAATCGTCCGCAACGACGGAGATCCCGTCTACATCCGTGTGGACGACGCCCGTTACGGCCTTGGGCGCACTCTGGCGGAGAAGATCCTCGTCCGCCCGCTCCCGGAAAATTGAGAGGAAATCAAGGCCGATAGGGATTCACCACAATGTGTCCTTCCACGATCTCCTTCTCCACCACAGCGAGGCGTTCCTGAACGTCAGGGGGAACGTTTCTCCGGGCCACGTCGCTTCTGGAAAGTCCTACCCCGCCCTCCCGGAGCCCGAAAGAGTAGACCGCACCCCTTCGAAACCGCCCTTCCAACATCGCCTTGACCAGGTCGTACACCGCGTTGTCCAGACGTTTGCGCATGCTGGTGAGCACCGCGTCGGGCACGTCCAGTTCCTGGGCGGAGTCCACGCCGATCGCCCAGAAGCCCTTCTCCTTTGCTGCGGCGATGACTCCAGTCCCGGTCCCTCCCGCCACCTGAAAGATCACGTCCGCTCCCGCCGCGTGCTGCGCCAGGGCGAGGGCCTTTCCTTTTCCGGGGTCGTCCCAGCTCCCGACGAAATCCACGAGAACCCGCACGTTCCTTCCGGCAAAGACCGCTCCCTGTTCATATCCGGCGAGAAAGTTCCGGATCACCGGAACATCCTCGCCGGCCACAACGCCGATGCAGCCGCTTTTCGAGACCGACGCGGCGAGAACTCCCGCGAGAAACGCTCCCTCGTGCTCCGCGAAATCCACGTAGGTCACGCCCGGCGCACTGCCGGTCATGTCCATGTGCACGAAGGAAGCCCGGGGATATCGAGAGGCCGCTTCGGTCAGCAAAGGGGTGAACTCCACGCCGCAGACGAAAACGAGATCATAGGCCTTTCCCGCGGTCGCGAGGGAGGCTTCGTAGGCAGCGGCATCGTAGTTGCACTCGAAAATCTGCACGGGAATGGCGAACTCCGCACCGGCCCTGGAGAGTCCCGTTCCGGCACTGTCGTAGAAGGACCGCTCCCCGAGAGCCCCGGCGACGACAAGGGCCGCCTTCAGCTCGGCCCCGGGCACACTGCCGGCACCGGCCAGAAGCACCATACGAAATGCTCCGCCGCACGAGCGACACGACGCCGTGCGTCGCCGCCGCGCGACCACAGCGCTGCGGCACCGGGCGCTCCGGGCTTTGACGCATTTTTGACAGAGCTCGAGTATGCTGCAATTCAAAAGCGATCTCCGGGAGGAATGCCCATGCGCATCACCCTCACTGTCAACGGTGTGCAACGAACGGTGGAAATCACTCCAGACATGCGCCTGATCGATCTTCTCCGAGAGCGCCTCGGCCTGACGAGCGTCAAAGAAGGCTGTTCCGAGGGAGAGTGCGGCGCCTGCACGGTCCTCATGGACGGAAAGGCCGTGACTTCCTGCACCGTCATGGCTTTTCAGGCCGAAGGAAGCGACATCCTCACAGTGGAGGGGCTCGGCGACGGAAAGACCCTGGATCCGCTGCAACAGGCCTTCATCGACCACGACGCGGTCCAGTGCGGCTTTTGCACGCCCGGAATGCTTATGGCCGCCAAGGGGCTTTTGCTCCGCACGCCCGCTCCGACGGAAGAGGAGATCCGGGTGGGGCTCTCGGGCAATCTCTGTCGCTGCACCGGCTATCTTCCCATTCTGCGCGCCGTCTCGGAGACCGCGAAAAGAGGAAGCGACGATGCGCGCTGACCGCCCGAGAACACTGGAAGAACTGCGACGGATCCTCCGCGGCGGCGGGGAAGAGCTGCGCCTTTTGGCGGGAGGAACGGATCTTGTTCCTTCTCTGCGGACCCATCCGGAGAGGGATCTCCATCTCGTGGATCTCTCCTCGCTGGAGGAACTACGAGTGCTCCGGATCGAAGGAGACCGTTTGGAGATCGGGTCCGCCGTGACCTTCGACGAACTCGAGCGCTCTTTTCTCGTGCGCACCCACGTGCGGGCGCTCGCGGCGGCGGCATCGCAGGTCGGCTCCCCGCAAATCCGCAATCGGGGAACGCTCGGAGGCAATGTGGCCAACGCCTCTCCCGCCGCCGACGGCATTCCGGCGCTTTGCGCCCTCGGCGCCGCGGTGGTCATCGAGGACGGAGAGGGCGCCGAGGAGATCCTCTCCGTGGAGGAGGCTCTTCCGCTTCTGTCCGAGCGCTCCGTCGGCGTCCGCCGGTATCTTCGCTCTTTTCGCATTCCTCTGCGCAGAAGCTTCTGGTCGGACTTCGCCAAGGTGGGAAGCCGAAGAAGTGTGACGATCTCCAAACTCAACCTCGCCCTGGCAGGCTGCGTGGAGGAAGGGCGGCTGCGCGATCCCAGGCTCTTCGTCGGCGCCGTCGCGCCGAGGCCGGTCAGAGCCCTTGAGGCGGAGGCGCTCCTCGCGTCGCCCGATCGCTCCGCCGAGGCCCGAACGGCCTTTCTGGACGCCTTGACGGCTCTCGTGGAAAGGACGATACCCGCCCGAGCGTCGCTCCCCTACAAGCGCCGGGCGATCCGCGGCCTCGGCGACGAGCTCTGGACACGCCTCGAGGAGGTGCGCGCATGACCGAACGCCTTCCACTGCTCCTTGACGAAGAGGAGATCTCCCGGAAGATGCCGGAGAGCGGCGAATATCGCTACATCGGCCGCAACGTCCGACGCAACGACATCGTGGAAAAGGTCTCGGGACGCCTCCGGTATCTGGCCGACCGCCCCGGCGGCACCGCCCACGCGCGTTTGATCCTGAGCACCGTCGCCAACGGAAAAGTGCTCTCCATGGATCTTTCGGAGGCACGGAAGGTTCCGGGAGTGCTCCGCATCTACACTCCCGAGGACGATCCGGGAAAGCCCTTCAACAGCGCCCTTTCCTTCCGGGACCAGCCGGAGCTGCGGGATGAGCGGATCTTCACCGACCGTCCTTTTCATGTGGGCGACGCCATCGGAGCCGTGCTGGCCGAGACGGAGGAGGCCGCACGAAGGGCCGTCGCGCTGGTGAAGGTCGCCTACGACGTGCGGGAGCCCGTCCTCGATCCCCTCGTCGCGCTGGAGACTCCCTCGCTGCGGGACGCTCTTCCCCATGTCATCGAAGGAACCATCGCTTATGGCGACGGAGAGCCCTCGAGGGAGGACACGCTCTCCCTGGAGACGACCGTGCGCACGCCTCGCATTCACCACGCCGCGATGGAGAACCACCTCTGCCATGCCTACCGGGAGTACGGCGACGTGCTGGTGGTGGAATCCCCCTGCCAGATGGTCTTCAGCGTCCGCTTCGTCCTGGCGGATCTCTTCGGCCTTCCTTTGAACAAGGTCCGGGTTCTCAAGGCACCTCTGGGAGGCGCCTTCGGCGGCAAGCAGGAAGTTCTTCTGGAGCCCGCCTGCGCTCTCATGGCGCTCGACACGGGAAGACCCGTGCGCCTCTGCCTCGACCGCCGGGAGACCATCATCGCCACGCGCGTTCGCGCCGCCACGATCGGTCGGGTGCGCACCGTCGCCGACAAGGAAGGGCGTTTTCTGTTCCGAGAGATCGACGTCCTCACCGACGCGGGAGCCTATCTCACAGGCGGACACCGGGTCACCATGGCCATGGGCAAGAAGACCTCCCGCCTGTACCGGATTCCCTCTCAGTTCTTCCGGGGAAGAACGACCTTCACCCACACGACGCCGAGCGGCCCCTGCCGCGGCTACGGCTCCCCCCAGATCCACGCCGTCACGGAGATCCATATCGACCTTCTGGCCCGCAAGCTCCGCATGGACCCCGCAGAGCTGCGCATGAAAAACCTCGTGCATCCCGGCGACCTCGATCCCACGGGAGCCCCTCCTCTGGGCAACGCTCGCATTCGGGAGTGCCTCGCCCTCGGCATGGAACGGTTCCGCTGGAAGGAGCGCTTCGCCGCCTCTCCAGAAACGGGGCGCTTCCGCAAAGGCGTAGGGCTGGCCTGCTGCACCCACGGAAACGGCTACTACGGCACCCCCTATCCCGACTTCATGGCCATGGCCCTCCGTCTGTGCGAGGACGGCTCGGTCCTCGTCAACGCCGCCCTGCATGAGCTGGGCAACGGCACGCTCACCGTCATCGCCCAGATCGTCGCGGAGGTCCTGGACGTACCTCCCGAAAAGGTCCTCGTCACCGAAGGAGACACGCAAACTTCCCCCTTCGACGCAGGATGCGTGGCCAGTCGCGTCACCTACGTCTGCGGCGCCTGCGCCCAGGAACTGGCGGAGAAGGTGCGCCGCCGCTTTCTCGGGCAGATCGCCCGCGTGACCGGCGCCTCCATCGAGACGATCCGCCTTGCGAACGGCCAGGTCTTCATCGGAGAAGAAGCCCCTCGTTCCTACGGCGACATGGTGCTTTGCATCACGAAACAGCTCCGGGAGGAGGTAGGGGACTATCTGCACTACAAGCCTGAGTCCAACCCCGCCTCCTACGGGGTCCATTTCGCGGAGGTCGAGGCGGACGTGCTGACGGGGCTGGTGCGCGTCACGGACTTTCTGGCCGTCCACGACGTGGGCAAAGCGCTCAATCCCCGCTTTCTGGAAGGACAGATCTACGGCGGCGTCCAGATGGGCATCGGCATGGCCCTGACGGAGGAGCTCCTCTACGACGCCGCAGGCAGGCCGAAGAGCGACTCCTTCAGCCGCTATCACATCGTGAACGCCCCGGACATGCCTCCCGTGGAGGTCCTTTTCGTGGAGGACTACGAGCCGGGAGGCCCCTTCGGCGCCAAGAGCATCGGCGAGATCTGCACCGTCCCCACCGCGGCGGCGGTGGGAAACGCCGTCAACCGCGCTCTGGGAACGGAACTCGTGCACCTCCCGCTCACGCCGGAGCGCATTCTGGCGGCCCTGGACCGTCTTCCGAAAGGAGTGTAGGCAATGGAGGCGCTTCTGCTGGATGGAAAGAGCCTGACCATCGAGAAACTCGTGGAGGTGGCCCGGGAGGGACGCCGCGTGGACATCGCGCAGGAGGCGATGGAGGCCGTGGAGAAGTCCTGGGCGCTGCTGCACCGCACGGCGGCCACGGGATCCCAGAAGGTCTACGGCATGAACACCGGCGTGGGAGTCAACAAAGACCGGGAGATCTCGCCCCGTTACTATCAGGAGTACAACCGCAACATGCTCCTGGCGCACTGCGACGGCGTGGAGCCCTTCGCCACGGAGGTCCAGGTCCGGGCGATCATGCTGGTCCGCCTGAACAACGTCCTCCTGGGATGCACGGGCATGCATCCCGACCTCGTCCGCCTCTTTCGCGAATTTCTGAACCGGAGGATCCATCCTCTCGTGCCTCTGCGAGGCTCCGTGGGCGAGGGGGACATCACGCTCATGTCCCTGGTGGGACTGGCCATGATCGGCGAAGGGGAGGTGCTCTACCGGGGGGAGCGCATGCCCTCCCTTGAGGCGATGCGCCGGGAGGGACTCTCTCCGGCGACGCTCGGCCCGAAGGACGGCCTTTCCCTGGTGAGCACCAACGCCGTCGGCGCCGGACTGGCGGCGCTCCTCGCGGAGGAGATCGAGACCCTCATCGACACGGCGGACCTGACCTACGCCATGACCATGGAGGGCTTCAAGGGGAACGTCTCGACCCTCGATCCGGGGCCGTACGCCCGGCGCCCCTATGCGGGGCAGAGGCAGAGCATGGAGCTGGCCCGGGCTTTTCTGGAGGGGAGTTATCTGTGGCAACCCAACGTGACAGGGGCCCTCCAGGATCCCTTGAGCATCCGTTGCTCTCCTCAGGTGCACGGCGCCGTCCGGGACGCCCTCGCCTACGCGCGAGGGCTTTTGGAGACGCATCTCAACAGCTCCGACGACAACCCCTGCATTCTCTTCGAAGAGGAGCGCATCGTCCCCTGCGGCAATTTCGAACCGCTCAACTGGGTCTTGGCCTTCGAGATGCTGGGCATCGCCCTGAGCCACCTCTCGAAAACCGCCGCGTACCGCATTCTCCGCATGGGTTCTCCCCGTTTCACGGGGCTCTCTCGCTTTCTCACCCCCACGGACGCCAAGGTCCACGCCTTCGGAACCATCCAAAAGGTCTTCTGCGCCCTCGACGCGGAGAACCGCCATCTCTCCAATCCCGTCTCGGCGGACTACGCCTCTCTCTCGGAGGACATGGAGGACCGGGGCAACAACACACCCTATGTGATGTTGAAGACCGCCAAGATGATCGACAACCTGTACATCATCCTCGGCATCGAGATACTCCACGCCGCCCAGGCGATCGATCTCCGCAAACCCACCTCCTTGGGCAAGGGAACGCACGCGGCCCAAGAGGCGTTACGGGAAACGATCCCTTTTTTGGACACGGACCGGAATCTCTCCGTAGACGTGGCGGCAGCGCATCGGCTTCTCGCGGAACGAAGGCTTCTCGCACGGGCGAAGGAGGCCGTCAGGGAAAAGCTCCGCTCTTGACACATCCTCCGAAAAGACAGGCGCATTTCTCCGCGTCTTCGCGGCGACGCAAGAAAGGAGGGGGAACAGAAAACACAAGGACAGGAAGGGCATCTCTGCGCACGTTACGTACCGAGGCACCCTCTCTAGCCCATGCATCCGCACGAAGGAGGTCGTGATATGTCGGAACGAAAGAACATCCCTCAGGTCGGCAACGAAGAAAAGGTGGCCATTCGCAAGGGCATTTTCTATCCTATCTCCCTCGCCTTCGTGGCCATCATCGTCGTCGGCCTCGTGGCCCCCAAAACTTTCTACGACGTGGAAAACGCCATCGTCAACTTCGCCTTCCTCGACTTCGGCTGGCTTTTTCAGATCTCGGGAAATCTTTTTCTCTTCATCTGTCTTTTCTTCTGTTTTTCTAAATACGGCGACATTCGCTTCGGCGGCAAGGACGCCAAACCCGAATTGAGCACCTGGAACTGGTTCGCCATCTCCCTCTGCGCGGGCATCGCTACGGGAATCGTCTTCTGGGGCATCGCCGAACCGCTCTACCATCTCATGGACTCCGGCGCCTTCGAAGCTTTGGGCATCACCCCTAAGACGGAGGCGGCGGCCATGTTCTCCATGGTGACCACCTACATCCACTGGACCTTCATCCCCTACGCCATGTACGCCATCTGCGGCCTCGGTATCGCCTATGCGGCCTACAACATGGATCTGCCCTACCGCGTCAGCTCCACCCTCTATCCCATCGCGGGCAAGAGGATCGACGGAGTGGTCGGGGCCGTCGTGGACGGACTCTGCCTTCTGGCCATCGCCGGAGGCGTCGCCGCCGTCCTGGGCGTGGGCACCATGCAGATCTCCAGCGGCATCCAGATCATGACGGGCATTCCCGCGACCAAGACGATGTGGGTCGGCGTCGTGGGAGCCATCGTGGTCACCTACATCATCTCCAGCTACACCGGATTAAACCGGGGAATCCGCTGGCTTTCCGACTGGAACGCCAAGATCTTCCTGGCCCTTCTCGTCTTCGTCTTCGTCTTCGGACCGACCCGGTTCATCCTTTCCTTGGGAACACAGGCGGTGGGGCATTTCCTCGACGACTTCTTCGTGCGCACCCACTATCTGAGCCCCGTGGACGGATCCGCATGGCCCCGCTGGTGGCCGATCTACTACTGGGCCATCTGGCTCGCCTACGCGCCGCTCATAGGCATGTTCCTGGCGCGCCTCGTCCGTGGAAGGACCATCCGACAGTTCATGTTCATGAACCTCTTCCTGCCGGCGATCTTCGGCCTCGTCTGGTTCTCCGTCTTCGGCGGCGCCGCCATCAACCTGGAACTGACCGGGCAGGGGCTCTGGGATGCCATCCACGAGGGGGGCAAGCTGGCCCTGGAGAAATCGGTCTTCGAATTTCTCAAGTTCTTCCCCTTGACGAAGGTCATCAGCTGGATCTTCATGGGGACGGTCTTCATCTCCATCGTCACCATGGCCGATTCGATGACCTCCACCGTCGCCTCTCTGTCCACTACGGCGGCCCATCAGGAAGGGCTCGAGCCGCCGGCGGCGATAAAAATCTTCTGGGGCGTGGTGATGTCCTCCGTGGCCATCATCAATCTCGTCAGCGGCAGCGGCGGCGGCGAGATCAGCGGCATCGACGCCACGAAGCAGATCGCCACGGTGGCGGGATTTCCGATCCTCTTCCTCATGGTGGCCATGGCCTTCACCATCAGCTGGATGATCGTCCGCCATTCCAGGGCGGAAAAAGTCCTTCTTGTCAAGGAGTGAGAGCGCAGGCGAGACGTGTCGGACACTTTTACCACGGCGCGACGGAGGCCTCTTCGGGCCTCCGTCGCCCTTTCGAAAACCACGTCCTCGACGCAAACACAAGAGGCCCGCGGCCATTTTCCTGCGCCCGCATCCCCGCCGCGCATCACGGCGAGCCCTCCTCGCAGCGCCTCTCCGCCAGAGCCCTTTCGATCCGCTCCACCATGTAGCGCACGCCCATCCGGCGATAGAGCTCTCCGGCGCGGAGAAAATACTCCTCCGCCGACTCGGGCAGGGCGCTCTCCAAGGGCCCTCCGGGGCGGGCCCGCCTCTTCAGAAGCCCCTTGACCCAAAGCTGCAGGGCCAGCCACTGCCTTTTCCGCAGGGGAATACAGAGGGCATCCGCCTTGCGGAGAAAGGCCAAGGCTTCTTCCTCGTCCCCCTCTTCTCCGGCGAGGAGGGCCGTGAGGCTGAAACAGACCGCATTTCCCCTCCACCACAGACAATCCTCGAAAACGCCCCGGGCGCTCTGCAGATGGCGCGCCATGAGGGTGCGGTCTCCTCTGTCGTAGGCGGCGTGCGCGGCGTTGCTGTGAAAGAGACAGCCTCCGCGCAGCATCCCCTCCTTCTCGCAACGGGCCGCGCATTCCTCGTAGATGCGCACCGCCTCCTCGAAACGCCCGCACTGGTGCTCCACGGCCCCCAGATAGTTCAGCGCCGCCGTCTTCTGCAACGTAAAGGTTCTTCCCGCAAGCTCCACGTCCTCGAAAAGGGCGATGGAGCTCTCGAAGAGCGGCACCGCCGCCGCGAAATCCCGTCGAAAGAACGCCGCCAGACCGAGAAAGCGCAACGCCATGGCCTCCGCCGGAGCATCCTCCCGCCTCAGGGCCACTTTCCGCAGCGTTTCGGCGGAGCACCCGAGGGCTTCTCCGTCCTCGATCTGGATGCCGTAGTAGCAGAGATGCTGCAAGGCCTCGAGCGCCAGGTGCCATTTCTCCGACGCCACGACCTTGTCCGAGACGGCGCGGACCATCCGCTCTCCACGGTCGTACTCACCCCACCAGAGGAGATAGCCTCCCCAGAGAATCCGGTACGCCATCTCCAACTCCGCGAGCTTCTCCGAGTCCCCCTGCTCCTGCCGCATCGCCGCCAGCAACGCGCGGACTTCGCGCAGCTCCTCCATGGTGCGATTCCGCCCTCCGGAGATCGTGGAGGCACTGCGGAGAAAGGCGTCGTCGAGGAGCGGAAAGAGTTCATAGTGGAGCTTGATGTGCAGGCGAAGTTTCCTGACGGTGAGCTCCAGCTCCTCCAGCCGCATGTCCGCGGCCCGGCAATGGCCGAGGACGCGGGAGCAAAGAAAATCATCCCAACCTCTTCGGTCCATGTCCTCGATGAGGAGCTCCGCCATCCTCCGGTGCAACAGTCTGCGGCGCCCCGCCGACAGAGCATTGCGGAGATGCTCCTTAACCTTGAAATGCCTGAAATCGACGAAGAGCTTCCGCCCGTCCTCCTCCCGCTCCACGAGAAGAGCCATCCTCCGGAGCCGTTCGAGCATCTCCGTCAGCGCCTCCTCCGCAAATCCCGCGAAACGGCGCAAGAGCTCCCATTCCGCCCTTCCGGGAAAGACCGAGAGCGCATCCAAGAGCGCTCTTTCGTCCTCGGAGACGCCGGAGAGGATTCCCTCGATGACTGCGGCGAGGCTCTCGGGGCCGCCGTCGGCGGAATAGCCTTCGCCGAGACGCCGGAGGAGCGCCGCCAGAAAGAGAGGCAGTCCTTCCGTCTGGAGAAAGAGCTTCTCCAACTCCTCCTCCGAGAAGCGCCGCGAGGGGAGATAGGCGCGGCAGAACCCCTCCATGTCTCCTCGGGTGAAACTTCCCAGCTCGATCCGATGGAGCTCGATCCTCCCCATCCTTGCAAGGGCCTTCAACAGGGCTTCGCACCGGCCGGCTGGATCGGGCCTGGCGGTGAAGACAAAGGTAATCCCCTCGGAGCGATGAAAAAGATGCAGAAGGAGGCTTTCGAGGAGCTCCAGCGACGTCTCGTCGAACCATTGCACGTCCTCCAGCCTCAGAAAGAGCTCCCGTCTCGCGGCGATGCGACCGAACGCATCGGCCAGAATCGCCCCGATGCGGGCCGGAGAGACGGGCTCCGCCGCCACAGAGCCCATCCGCAACGCAGGAAAGCTCGCTCCGAGAAGAGAACGGTGCGCGGCGGCGATTTCCCGCGCCTTGAACCATCCGGAGGAGCGGAGCTCTCCGAGCAGGTCGTTCCAGGGAAGAAGGGCGTACCGCCCCTCTCCGGAGGCGCCCCATCCGGAAAGCACCAGAGCCCCCCGTCGCTCCTCGAGAAACTTCGAGAGAAGAAGCGTCTTGCCCACTCCGGCCTCGCCGCACACCAAAAGACACCGCGGACGACTCGGCCGGCCGGCGCACGCCGCCTCCAGGGCCGCGAGGTCCTGGACCCTGCCGAAAAAAGGAACTGCCTCCGTCCGCGAAGAAGGACTTCGGGCGACCGCTCCGACCACACCGCCGAGAAGATGCCGATAGAGCGCCTCCGTCTCCTCCGAGGGAAGGACGCCGAGCTCCTCCTGCAATCGCTCCCGCAAAAGACGATAGACCTCGACGGCCTTTCCTCTCCTTCCCGCCAGAAAGTGGCAGGAGAGGAGCAAGCGCGTCACCTCCTCGTCCAGAGGCTCCTCGCCGCGCAACATTTCCAGAAGACACAGGACCTTCTCCAGAGCCTCCGGTGCGGACGTCTCCTTTCTCTCCATCTCCATCCGCGCACGCCCTTTCAGCGCCTCGTGACAGACGTCGCGGAAGCGCGAACGGGTCCTCTCGAGCCACTCCTCGAAGGAAGGACAGCCGGAGAGGACAAACCCCTCCAGAAAGGGACGAGAGAGCGCTCCAAGCTCCTCCAGGGGCAGAACCCTCCATCGGGAAAGGCGCTTGAGATCGAGATCCACGTCGTCATGGTCCAGGTCGAGCACGATCCACTGACGGTCCGTCCGGAGCAGACGGGGCGAAAAGTGTTTGCGGAGTTCGTAGAGGGCGTTGCGGAGATTGCGGAAGGCCGCCTCGTCGTTTCGGTCCCCCCAGAAGAGCTCCGCCAGAACCTCCCGGGAGGCGCGGCGTTCCACCGCGAGATAGCAGGCGAGAGCCTCCGCCTTACGAAAGGGAAAGAGGAGACCCTTGCCTTCCCGACGAAATCGAGGAGGTCCCAGTAAACGGATCGTCCACATCGGCCGCCCACCTCTCTTTTTTACGTCTTTTCCGCGATCCGCCCCGACACGGAATATCCCGCACATTATAGGGCATCTCCCCTCGCCGCCGCCCTTCTTGCCCCGCCGATCTCCACTCGAACACCAGTAACCGCCGCACTTTCTTCGCCTTCATGAAGACGTCGCTCCTGTTCTTCATGTATGACATTTTCATTGTCCGGCTAAGGGGTGACAATATCACTGTCCCGTCACACCTCCGCGCAGACGTGCCCCCTTCCTGTCCACGCACCACCGCGATCCGGACCGGTGCGTCCACAGCGCGCACAGAGCGAAAGCTCTTGACAGGAAACATCCCTTTGGCTAGGCTAGAGACGAAAATAAAATTCGGGACAATGTGTCCCATTTTTGCTACACGACACGGCGCGGAAGTTTTTCCGGTCCACAAGAGCGACAGGGCAGAAACAGGGGAGGGAACGAGCATGGCAAGACAGTTGGTGGAGTGCGTTCCGAATTTCAGCGAGGGAAGACGCAAAGAGGTCATCGAGGCTCTCGTGCGCCCTTTTCGGGAGACGAAGGGGTGTTATCTCTTCGATTTCCGGGCCGACGAGGATCACAACCGTCTCGTGGTGAGCCTCGCCGGAGAGCCTGCGGCGATCTGCGACGCCGTTCTGGCCGCCTCGGCGACGGCGGTGGAACGGATCGATCTCAACGCCCATCGGGGAGCCCATCCCCGCATGGGCGCCGTGGACGTGATCCCCTTCACCCCCATCGCGGGCATCACCATGGAGGAGTGCGTCACCCTCGCCCGCACCTTCGGCGAGCGCTTTCACAAGACCCTGCACGTTCCCGTCTACTACTACGAAGAAGCGGCGCTCCGCCCGGACAGGACCAGGCTCGAGGTGATCCGCAAAGGGCAGTACGAGGGGCTCAAAGAGGAGATCACCCGCCCTGAACGCCATCCCGACCTCGGAGAGCCCAAGCTGCATCCCACGGCGGGGGCCACGGTCATCGGAGCCCGGAAATTCCTCGTGGCCTTCAACGTCAACCTCAACACCACGAACGTGGAGATCGCCAAAACCATCGCCAAGCGCGTCCGCGCCTCCGGAGGCGGTTTCACGGCGGTGAAAGGAATCGGTCTCGCTCTGGAGGAAAAGGGACTGGTCCAGGTGAGCATGAACATCGTGGACTACGACCAGACCGCCCTGTATCGCGTTCTAGAGTTCATCCGCATGGAGGCGGCCCGCTGGGGGGTCACCGTCAACGGCACCGAGGTGTACGGCATGATTCCCACCCGGGCGATTCTGGACAGCGCCGCCTATTATCTCCAGATCGACGATTTCGATCCAGGGCAGGTTTTGGAGTTGAAGCTCCTGGAGCTGATGCGGGAGGAAGAGCGTTCATGACCTCCACGCTGTTCCGCAATGCCCGGATCTTCACACCGCTGCAGAGCGACCGCCCCCTCGCCGGCCCGGAACAGGGACGGGTGCACGTCGTTCCGCGGGGAGCGCTGCTCTGCACGAACGGCCTCATCGCCGCGGTCGGCCCGGAGGAGGAGGTCCTCCGCAAGGCCCTGCGCGGCGAGTTGGATCTGGAGGTGGACTGCCGCGGCGCCTGCATGATTCCGGGTTTCGTCGATCCCCATACCCACATCTGTTTCGCCGCGCGGCGAGAGCGGGAGTTCGCCCTGCGCCTCGCGGGCAAATCCTATCTGGAGATCCTCCAGGAGGGGGGAGGCATTCTTTCCTCCGTGGAGGCCGTCCGCAGCGCCTCTGAAGAGGAGCTCTACCGCTTTACCCTCAAGAACGTCCTCTCGGCGTTGCGTCACGGCACCACCACCATGGAGATCAAAAGCGGCTACGGCCTCTCCACGGAAGCGGAACTGAAGATGCTCACCGTCATCGACCGCATCGCCCGCGAAACTCCCCTCGACGTGGCGGCCACCTTCATGGGCGGCCACGCCGTTCCCAGGGAATACAAAGACAATCCCGAGGCCTTCGTGGACCTCCTCGTGAACGAGATGATCCCCGCCGCGGCACGACAGGGCATCGCCCGCTTCTGCGACGTCTTCTGCGAGCAGGGAGTCTTCTCGGTCACCCAGAGCCGGCGCATTCTTCAGGCCGCACGGACCGCGGGATTCCGCCTGCGCATTCACGCCGACGAGGTCCACGATCTGGGCGGCGCCGGGCTTGCGGCGGAGCTGGGAACCGTCTCGGCGGAGCACCTCCTCGCGGCGAACGAGGCCAATCTGAAGGCCATGGCCGCAAGCGGCGTCATCGCCGACGTGCTTCCCGCCACAGCCTACAGTCTGAAAAAACCCTACGCTCCCGTGCGCCGCATGATCGAGCTGGGGGTACCGGTGGCGCTGGCGACGGACTGTAATCCCGGCTCCTCCTTTACCGAATCGGTCCCCTTCGTCTTCGGCCTGGGCGTTCTGGCCATGGACATGACCGTCGAAGAAGCCTTGACGGCCACCACGCTGAACGCCGCCTGGTCCGTGGAGATGCACCACCGCGTAGGCAGTCTGGAGGAGGGGAAACAGGCCGATTTTCTCCTTCTCGACGGCGAATCGCCGGCCATTCTGGCCTACCACGCCGGCGTCTCTTCCGTAATGGAGGTCTATAAAAAAGGCGTCCGCGTCGCCTGAACTCCGGCACGCAACCGAAAAGCGCGGGGAAAAGGACCCCGCAGAAACCGCGAAAAAGACACGAGGAGGAAAAACCGTGAAACTTTCGGAGCACACCCTGCGCGCTTTCATCCATGAGCTCGCCTCGGACTCGCCCGCACCGGGAGGAGGCAGCGTCGCCGCTTTGGCCGCAGCCCTGGGGGCGGCGCTGACGGCTATGGTCGCACGGCTCACCGTGGGCAAGGAGAAGTACCGCAGTGCCTGGGAGGCCATGGAGAACGTCCGCGCCGAAAGCGACGCGCTCCAGGAGCGTCTGCTGGAGCTGATGGAGGAGGATACGGAGGCGTTCAACGCCTTCATGGCCGCCATGAAGCTCCCCAAGGAAACCGACGAAGAGAAGGCCGCCCGGGCCGAGGCCATGCAGAAGGCCACTCGAGGCGCCATCGACGTGCCGCTTCGCACGCTCCGCTGCTGTGTCTCCGTCGTCGCCCTCGCCGAAAAGACCTGCGCACAGGGCAATTCCAACGCAATCACCGACGCGGGATCCGCCGCCGTCCTCGCCCGGGCCGCCGCCGCCGCCGCGGCCTACAACGTGCGCATCAATCTGGGAAGCCTCAAGGACGCTTCCTTCGCGGCACAGACCGATGCAGAGACGGCATCGCTTCTGGAGGAGGTCGAACGCCGCGCCACGGCTGTGGAAAACGCCGTCCTGAAAGCACTGCGCTGAAGCAATGAAAGCGCGGCGAACCTCCTCGGGCAAAAGGCGGTTCGCGGCGCTGCGATCACCGGCAAGGCCGCGCGGAAGGCGACACCACCGCCCCGTGCCGGAAAGGAACATCTGCCGCGACGGTCCGAAGAGGAGGCGCGCTTTTCCCCTTCCCCGTTCGGTGCACCGCGACCACTTTCGGGAGGTTCGAGACCATGTCCTTCACCCTTTTGCCTCCACGTCCGGAATGGTTCTTCTCGCGCAACGACCCCAACGATCCGCGGTTGGGGGATATCGTGCGCCCTGTGACGGGAGGACCGGACCAGGTGCCCTCCGAGACCCGCATCGCCCTCCTCGGTTTTCCCGAGGACCGCGGCATCGCCCAGGGCGGCGGAAAGGCCGGCGCCGCCGGAGGTCCCGACGCGATCCGCCGCGTCTTCTACCGGCTGACGCCGGGCTTCGGAGGTCATTTCCACGACCTCGCCATGGTCGATCTCGGAGACGTTCCTCCGGGGGATACCCTGGAGGAGAGCCATGAACGCCTCGCGGTGACCGTCCGCGCCCTTCTGGAACGCGACATCTTTCCTCTCGTGCTCGGCGGAGGGCACGATCTGACCTTTTCCGGCCTCGTGGGGGTAGTGACGGCGCTGGATCTCCGGGAAGGAGAACTGGGCGTCATCAACGTGGACAGTCATTTGGACGTGCGCGATCTGCGCCGAGGCATCACCAGCGGTACTCCCTTTCGGCGGGCTCTGGAAGCACTGCCTCATCGGGCGCTCCTCGGGCGTTCTTTCGTGGAGTTCGGCATTCAGGAACCGTTCAATTCTCCTCATTATCATCAATGGGTGAAAGAACGGGACGTCACCGTCATGACCCTCGCATCCATCGGCAATCGCCCTCTCGAATTCTTTCTCGAAGCCCTGCGCATCGCCGGAGAGGGAACGCGTGCCATAGCCCTCTCCATCGACATCGACGCTGTGCGCAGCCACGAAGCGCCCGGAGCGTCCGCAAGCAATCCCCGGGGGCTCAAAGCACCCGAACTCGAAAAGATCGCCTATCTCGCGGGCAGAACGGAACACATCCGCTACATGGACCTGGTGGAGATGTGTCCCCCTCTGGATGAGCACCACCGCACCGCCTCGCTCTGTGCGGGCGTTCTTTTTTGGTTCTGCAAGGGCTTCGGCGAGCGGCGAGGCCTGAGAGCGCCTCGAAGAAGAGCGGAGGAGTAAAGACAGGAAAGGACGGCCTCCTCCGGGCACGGATATCCTCACTGCCCCTCTGCCTACGGAAGCGCTGAAGAAGGGCCTTTCGCCTTTCCTTCGACTCAGGTCGCATCAGGATCTACGAGGCACTCTGCAGGGCCGGCGCAGCCTTATGGAGAGGTTCCCTACCACTTTCACCGGCACCGACGCATTCCGCAGAAGAGGCATCTCCACGGCCTCTTCCGCGAAAGAAAGGCGCTCCTTGCGGTGTTCCGCTTCAGGAGGGACCTTTTGCCGGTCCGCGCACAGGGTCCTTTTTCTCCACCTCCGTTCCGAAAGCTTCCCGCGGCCTCGCCAAGACAGGGCGTCTTTGAAGCACCGCCGGCCACAGTGTGCCGCCGCAACAGGCAAGGATGTCACGGCCGGTACGGCGCCACCACAATGTGTCCTTCCACGATCTCCTTCTCCACCACAGCGAGGCGTTCCTGAACGTCAGGGGGAACGTT
>NZ_JARKPW010000222.1:0-22118 GCF_029975095.1 Aminiphilus sp. | reverse complement strand
AGAACCTTGTAGGCATGCTCGGGATCCCGGAACAGGAAGGGCAGGTCGATGGCGCCGAAGGTGGGCACGAAGTTGATGATGGGACCGTTGGTGATGATGCCCATGTCCACCACGCCCATCTTCATGCGCTCCAGCAGGGTTCGTTCGTCGCCGAGCGTGGCGTTGGGGAAGAGCGTCACGGAGAGTTCTCCGCCGGAGCCCTTCTCCACAAGTTCCTTGAACTTCTCCGCCGCCAGGTGGAACGCGTCCTTCTCGTTCACCACGTGGGCGAGCTTGATCTCCGTCGCCGCGAGGGCGTTCCCCGCGAGGGCGAACAGGAGACACGCGATGGTGCACAACAGCAGAAGACGTTTCATATCCCTACACCTCCTGAAAGATGAATGACCCCCGACCGCAAGAGAGGAGGAAGGCGCACTTCTTCGAAAGCCGCCTTCCCCCGCGAACGGTGCGTTTTCTATACCTCATCATCGTAGTGCCGTCAATGGAGAGTTTCGTTGATTTTTCTCCCGGGACATTCCCGGAAAAAATGCGACGGTCCGGCGGAAAAGCCGCGCATCGAAAGGATTCCGTTCAGTGCCGCCCCCTAGGCGATGGTGTGGAGAAATTCGTCCAGAGCCGCTCCGGCGGGGACCATGGGAAGGACCAGGTCCTTCTGGGGAATGCGGAAATCCGCCACGGCAGGTCCCTCGGTGTCGAAGAGCCACGAGGCGGTCTCGGCCAGATCCGCCTTCGAGTCCACCCGCCGGGCGGGGATGCCGAAGGCGCCGGCCAGTTTTCCCACGTCGTACCCCTCGGTGCGGGTGAAACTGTACCGCTCGTTCCAGAAAAGCTGCTGCCACTGCCGGACCATCCCCAGGGAGGAATTGTTGAACAGGGCGATCTTCACGGGCAGTCCGTAGCGGGCGATGGTGTCCAGTTCCTGGCAGTTCATGAGGAAGCTGCCGTCTCCGGCGATGCACACCACCGGCGCGGGTCCACGGGGTGTGCTCCGGGCGAGGGAGATGCCCACCGCGGCGGGAAGGCCGAAGCCCATGGTGCCGAGACCGCCCGAGGTGATGAAATTTCTGGGGATCTCGGTCGTCCAGTGCTGGGCGGCCCACATCTGATGCTGTCCCACCTCGGTGACCACCGGCATGTTCTTTCCAGCCCGCTCCCGAAGGGCCGCGAGAATGCCCCAGGGGGCGAGTTCCTCCCGGGGGAACGTGGACTGCAGCGGATAGGCCCGGCGCCACTCCGCGATGGTGGCGTGCCACGCCTCTCGCCCCGCCTTCGTCCGTTCCCGGCATTTTCCCTTCGTTCCTTCCAGAAGCAGGTCGAGCACTTTTTTCGCGTCTCCCACCAGGCGGTACGTGGCGGGAATGTTCTTGTCGATCTCCGCGGGATCCCGGTCGATGTGGAGAATCCGCGCCTTCGGGGCGTAGCGGTCCTTGCGTCCCGTGCTGCGCTCGCAGAACCGGGTTCCGACGCCGATCACGAGATCCGCGCCCGAGACGGCCAGGTTCGCCCAGGGCATGCCGTGCATTCCCACGAGCCCCAGGGAAAGGGGATGTGTCTCGGGGAATGCTCCTTTGCCCATGAGGGAGTTGACCACGGGAATACCCTGCTCCTCCGCCAGGCGAAGGAGGGAGTCCCAGGCACCGCCGAGGATGACGCCGCCTCCCGCGATGAGAACGGGTCGGGACGCGGAGAGCAGTGCATCCAGGGCGAGGTCGAGATCGGCGAGATTCTCTTTTCCCTTGGGGTCGTAGCCGGGGAAAGAGACCTCCGGCGGATAGGCGAAGGTGCCGGAGGCGCGTTGCACGTCCGCGGGGATGTCCACGAGGACCGGTCCGGGGCGCCCCGACCCCGCGATGTGGAAGGCACCCCGAATGGCCCGCTGGAGGTCCTCCGTGTTCTTGACGAAGAAACTGTGCTTCACCATGGGAAGCGTGGCGCCGAAGATGTCCGCCTCCTGAAAGGCATCGGTGCCGATGAGGCTCGTCAGGACCTGCCCGGTGAGCACCACGAGAGGAACGGAGTCCATGGCGGCGTTGGCGATGCCCGTGACGAGATTCGTCGCTCCGGGGCCGGACGTGGCGATGCAGACTCCGGTCTTTCCCGAGGCGCGGGCGTATCCGTCGGCGGCGTGGCAGGCGGCCTGTTCGTGTCGTACGAGGACGTGTTTGAACTGTGCGTCGTAGAGCGCATCGTAGAGTGTCACCACGGTGCCTCCGGGAATGCCGAAGGCCACCTCCACTCCTTCCGCCTCAAGAGCCTTCACCACCATTCGGGCTCCGGTCATCGTCATGATCGTCTCTCCTCTCTTTTTCTCTGGAGCGTTTTGCGGAGCTTTTCGCGGATCGTGTCCGTTTCGGCTACACTGCCGCCGCCACGGCGTCCCCGACGGCGCTGCACGTGGCGCCGCCGCCGAACTCCGCGGGAAGCGCGGCCTTGTCGGCCTTGCCGAGGACGTTTTCCACGGCGCTCTCGATCTTCGCCGCCGCTTCAGTCTCTCCGAGGGAAAAGAGCAGGAGTCCCGCGGAGAGAATCGCCGCGAGCGGATTGGCCCTTCCCGTTCCGGCGATGTCCGGCGCGGAGCCGTGGACGGGCTCGAACATGCCGAGGCCCTTGCCGATGTTCGCCCCCGCGGCGACGCCCAGCCCTCCCGCGATGCCCGCCAGGAGGTCGCTCACGATGTCGCCGAACATGTTGGGACAGAGAATGGTGTTGTACTTCCAGGGGTTCCGCACCAGGTGGTAGCAGAGGGCGTCCACGTTGGCCACCTGAAAGTCCAGTCCCTGTCCGCGCACTTCGTCTCCGGCGATGGTCTCCCAGAAGCCGTAGATCTGGGGCAGAGCGTTGGACTTGGACGCCAGAAGAACGCTCTTTTCACCCCGGCGCCGTGCGGTGTCGCAGGCGTAGGTGGCGATGCGGCGCACGCCCTCTTCGGTGGCGAGGCCGAGCTGCACCGCCGCGTTCGTCTCGGGAGAAAAGGAAAGGGTCGTGGTGCCTTTGACGGAGTAGAGGTCCCGGGAGATCTCGACGGGAAAGGAGAGATCGCTCCCCCGTCCCTCGCCGCCGATGCCCATGTAGAAATCCTCCGTGTTTTCCCGGACCACCACGGTGTCGATGCGCTTCCCCTCGGGAATGGCCACGGGAAGGGGCGTGTTGGGAAAGCTGCGGGCGGGGCGCAGATTCACGAACATGTCGTAGTGGAAGCGAAGCCGCAGCAGAATGCCCCGTTCGAGAAGGCCCGGTTTGACTCTGGGGTCGCCGATGGCGCCGAGGAGCACGGCCTGGCACTGCTCGAGTTCGCCGAGAACGGAGTCGGGAAAGATTTCCCCGGTGCGCAGATAGTGGTCCGCCCCGAAGGGATAGGGATGCCACTCCACACCGAAGCCGTAGGCCTCTCCCGCGGCGTTCACCACTTTTTGCGCCTCGGCGGTGACTTCCTTGCCGATGCCGTCGCCGGGGATGACGGCGATTCTGTAGGATTTCGAGATCGACTTCATGGATGCGTTTTCGCTCCTCTCGGGATATGGGGCGGTCAGGCGGAGACGGCCTGTTCCTGCGCGGCGAGGCGCTTTTTCACATAGGGCGCGAGTCCTCCCGTGGTGATGAGTTCCTGGAGAAAGGGAGGAAAGGGCGCGACGGCGTAGGTTTCGTTTCGGGTGAGGTTGGTGATGATCCCGGCAACTCCGTCCACGGAGAGACGGTCTCCAGGCTGAATCTTCGCGCTCGCCTCGGGGGAGATGAAGATGGGGAGCCCCACGTTGATGGCGTTGCGGAAGAAGATTCTCGCGAAGGAGGCGGCGATGATGCACGAAACCTTCGCCCCCTTCACCGCCAGGGGCGCGTGCTCGCGGCTGGAGCCGCAGCCGAAGTTCTCGCCCCCGACGATGATGTCTCCCTCGGAGATCTTGGAGACGAACGCGGGGTCCGCGTCCTCCATGCAATGCTTACCCAGCTCCGCCGCATCGCCGGTGACGAGATAGCGGGCGGGAATGATCACGTCCGTGTCGATGTCGTCCCCGAACTTCCAGGCGTTTCCCTCCAGGCGGGTTCCCCGGGGAGATGCCTGGTTGTTCCGGTTCTCGGTCTCTGCCATGAAGAAGGTCTCCTCTCAGGCCTGGTCGTCCTGCCAGGGGTCTCGGTACGGTTCCCCGAAGGGACCGCAGAAAAGCCCTCCCAGATAGTCGGTCTTCTCCGGCGCGCTCCGTGCGTCCTGTTTCTCCCGGGTGAAGAGCGGAGAACCGTTCTCGAAGGAGAAGGCGAAATGGGAATACGTCTGGGGAAATGCCATGCGTTCCTTTCTTTCCGATTCCTTGCGTGTCATCTTCTCCACCTCATTTCGTCCGGTTGTGTCGATACCGCTGAAAAGGAAAGCCCTTCCGGCTCAAAGGGTCTTCCAGAAATCCCCGGAGACCAGTTCCCGGGGGTCGGTGATGTGCCCCGTCACGGCGGTGGCCGCCGCCACGAGGGGACCCGCCAGATAGACTTCGCTCTGGGGATGGCCCATACGTCCCACGAAGTTTCTGTTGCTCGTTGCGAGACAGCGTTCTCCCGCGGCGAGAATGCCCATGTGTCCGCCCAGACAGGGACCGCAGGTAGGGGTACTCACGGCGGCACCCGCCTCGATGAAGATGTCCAGATAGCCCCGCTTCATGCATTCCGCGAAGACTTCGTAGGAGGCGGGAATGACGATGCACCGTACCGAGTCGGCGACGCGCCGTCCCTTGAGCAGTTTCGCCGCGAGCTCCATGTCCCGGAGCCTCCCGTTGGTGCAGGAGCCGAGAAAGACCTGGTCCACCTTGGTTCCGGAGAGTTCCGCCGCACGCCGCATGTTGCCCGGAGAGCTGGGGGCCGCCACGAGCGGTTCCAGCGCCGCCGCGTCGATCTCGATGCGCCGGGCATAGGACGCGCCCTCGTCGGGGTAGATCGCCTCGAAGGGGCGCCTGCCCCGGGCTTTCGCGTAGGCGAGGACCGTCTCGTCGGGAACGAAGATCCCCGCTTTGGCGCCGCCTTCCACGGCCATGTTGGCCACGGTGAAGCGGTCGTCCAGGGGAAGATCCTTCACGGCGCCGCCGCCGAACTCCAGGGCGGCGTAGCGTGCTCCCTGAACGCCTATGCGTCCCAAAAGAGCGAGAATGAAATCCTTGCCGGTGATCCAGGGCGCACGCGTTCCCTCGAAATCCACCCGGATGGTGGGGGGGACGAGGAACCAGGTCTCTCCCAGTGCCCAGGCGGCGGCCAGGTCGGTGGAGCCCATGCCCGTGGCGAAGGCCCCGAGGGTGCCGCCGCTGCAGGTATGGCTGTCCGCGCCCACAACGATGTCGCCGGGAAGAATGAGCCCCTGCTCGGGAAGGAAGGCATGTTCCACGCCCACCCGTCCCACTTCCCAGTAGAGCATGCCCGTCTCGCGGGCGAAGTCCCGGGCCTCCTTGGCCTGCTGGGCCGCCGCGATGTCCTTGTTGGGCGTGAAGTGATCGGGCAGAATGGCGCACCGGGCCGGATCGAAGACCTTGCGGGCACCCATCTCCCGGAATGCGCGCATTGCGGGAGGAGCGGTGATGTCGTTGGCGAAGGCGAAATCCACCCGGACGGAACAGATGTCCCCCTCCTTGGCGGAATCCGCCGTGTGCGCCGCCAGAATCGCGCTAGGCAGCGTTCGAGGCATGCAGTGTCACTCCCTTTGCGGCGGCGAGTTGATAGAGGCGGTTCACGGCGTTCACGTAGGCCTTGATGCTCGCCTCGATGACGTCCGTGCTGGCGCCGCGTCCTCTCGCCACGAGATTGTCCGTTTTGAGGACGATGTCCGCTTCTCCCACCGCGTCGGATTTTTCGCTCACGGCGGTGATCTTGTAGCTCACGAGTTCGGGCTTGAAGCCCACGATGCGCATCATCGCCGCGTAAGAGGCGTTCACGGGACCGTTCCCCGTCGCGGCGTCGCTCCGTTCCTCCGTGCCGTCGTGGAGGGTCACCGAAGCGGTGGCTCTTCCCTTTCCGGCGAGGTTGACGCTGAAATCCTTGAGGACGAAACGCCGGCTCGGCACGACGGCGAGGATGTCGTCCACCACGAGGGCCTCCAGATCTCCGTCGGTGACCATCTCCTTCTTGTCGGAGAGTTCCTTGAAGAGGGAAAAGGCCTCACCCACCTGGGTTTCCGTGAGGTTGTACCCCAGATCCTCCAAGCGCTTCCGGAAGGCGTGCTTCCCCGAGTGTTTTCCCAGCACGAGCTGGCTTCCCGGGGCTCCCACGTCCTCGGGAGTCATGATCTCGTAGGTGGCCTTGTTGCAGAGCACGCCGTGCTGGTGGATCCCCGCCTCGTGAGCGAAGGCGTTGCCGCCGACGATGGCCTTGTTCGGGGGAACCTGCACGCCCGTGAGGCGCGACACGAGACGGCTCGCGCCATAGAGGCGCTTGGTGTCCAGCCGGGTCTCCACGCCGAAACGGTCCTTCCGCGTCCGCAGGGCCATGACGATCTCCTCCAGGGAGGCGTTTCCCGCCCGTTCGCCGATGCCGTTCACGGTGCACTCCACCTGCCTGGCTCCGGAGGCCACGGCCTCAAGGGAGTTCGCCACCGCGAGCCCAAGGTCGTTGTGGCAGTGCACGGACCAGATCACGTCGGGTCCCGCGTTCACTCGGGTGATGATCTCTCGGACGAAGGCGCCGAATTCCTTGGAGACCGCGTAGCCCACCGTGTCGGGAATGTTGATGGTGGTCGCCCCTTCGGCGATGGCGGTTCTGAAGACTTCCACGAGGAAGTCGATGTCCGAGCGGCTCGCGTCCTCCGCGGAGAATTCCACGTCCGGAATGAGGGACCGAGCGACGGCGACGGCGCGCTTGACCTCTTCGAGGACCTTTTCACGGGTCATCTTCAGCTTGTACTGGAGATGAATGTCGCTGGTGGCGATGAACGTGTGGATCCGGGGACGTGCGGCGGGACGAACCGCTTCCGCGCAGGCCTGGAGATCCTCCGTTCTGGTTCTGGCGAGTCCGGCGATGACGGGGCCGGAAACCTGCTCGGCGATGCTCCGGACGGCCTCGAAATCTCCCGGTGACGCGGCGGGAAATCCTGCCTCGATGACGTTCACCTGGAGGCGGGCGAGCTGGTGGGCGATCTGGAGTTTTTCCGCGCAGTTCAGGTTGATTCCCGCGGACTGTTCGCCGTCCCGCAGCGTGGTGTCGAAAATGCGTACGAAATCCTCGCTCATCTTCTCTCAGACTCCTTCCCTGCCAAGGCCCTTCTCCGCTCCGGCGCCTCCCGAAAGCGGAGAAGGAGCACTGTTTCTCAATCCTCCGGAGCCGATTTGGCCTCCATCCAGGGCATCATCTTGCGCAGTTCCGCGCCGACCCTCTCGATGGAATGATTCTTCTCCCGCTCCATCCACTTCTTCATCACCGGACGGCCGGACTGGTTTTCGAGGATCCAGTCCCTGGCGAATTCGCCGCTTTGCACCCGGCGGAGAAGTTCCTTCATGTTCTCCCGTACGTGCGCGTCCACCACCTTGGGACCGGCGACGCAATCGCCGTACTTGGCGGTGTCGCTCACGGAATAGCGCATCCATCCCAGGCCGCCCTCGAACATCATGTCCACGATGAGCTTCAGCTCGTTGAGGCACTCGAAATAGGCGATCTCGGGCTGGTATCCCGCGTCGACGAGCGTGTCGAATCCGGCCTTCACAAGCTCCGTCACGCCGCCGCAGAGAACGGCCTGTTCGCCGAAGAGGTCCGTCTCGGTCTCCTCCGCGAAGGTGGTCTCGATGATGCCCGCCCGGCCGCAGCCGATGCCGGAACCGTAAGCGAGGGCCACATCCTTCGCCTTGCCGGAGGCATCCTGATAGATGGCCAGGAGGCCGGGAACGCCTTTCTTCTCCACGTACATGCGGCGGACCAGATGGCCCGGTCCCTTGGGGGCGATCATGAAGACATCCGTGTCCTTCGGGGGCTCCACCTGGTTGAAATGAATGGTGAACCCATGGGCGAAGGCGAGAGTGGCACCCTTCTTCAGATTGGGGCGCACGTCCTCCCGATAGACCTTCGCCTGGACGTGGTCGGGCATGAGGAACATGATGATGTCTCCCTTGGCGACGGCTTTTGCCACGGAGAGAACCTCGAAACCGTCCTTTTCGGCGGTTTTTTTCGAACGGCTGCCCTCGTGAAGACCGATGAGCACCGACACACCGCTGTCGCGGAGATTCTGGGCATGGGCATGGCCCTGACTGCCGTATCCGAGGATAACCACGGTCTTGCCCTTGAGTACCTTCATCTGTGCGTCCTTGTCGTAGTACACGTTTGCCACGTTTCTTCCTCCTTCAGCTTTTTCCTCGATCCGATTCGGGATCTCTCCGAGAAAAGCGCGAATGTGCCCCGGAAAGAATGCCTTGTCCTGTCTTCGTCCGATGTTGCAGCCCTTTGAACGCGTCTTTTCCGAGACGTTCTCCCCGGGTTGACGCCGGGGTCTTTTCTCCTCCCTTCCTCGGTCGTTTCAGATACCGCGCCGGGGAGCACGTCTGCTCTCCCCGGCGCGGATTCATGCGAATGAAGGTTCGGGATGTCGCAGGGATTCCGTCTCCGTCTCGCGGACGGGAATCTCCTGCCGGGACGTGCGGGAATCGGCGGCGAATCCGGCGCGTTCCATGGCGACGGCGCCGCTGGAGGCCACTTCCAGGATGCCGAAGGGGCGAACCGCCTCGACGAAGGCATCCATTTTCCCCTGGTCTCCCGTGAGTTCCAGGATCACCGCGTCCTCTCCCATGTCCACCACGCGGCAACGGAAGACCTCCGCGGTCTGGAGCACGTGGGGACGGACATCCATGGGAGCGTGGACCTTCACGAGCATCATCCACCGCTCCACGAAGGGATTTCTGCTCAGGCTGCGGACCTCCACGGTTTCCACGAGTTTCTCAAGCTGCTTCACGATCTGGTCCGCGGGCACATCGTCCCCGCCTACGACCAGGGTGAACCTGGAAAGTCCGGATTGATGCGTGCGCCCCACGCTCAGGCTGTTCACGTTATATCCTCTCCGGGACACGAGCCCGGAAAGCCGCGAGAGAACTCCGGGGTGATCTTCCGTCAGAACGCTGATGGTGGTGTGCTTGTGCCGCATGCCCTTCCCTCCTCACTCGGATGGTGGTGCGCTGTCGCTGCTTCCCTGCCGCCCTTCGCGGCGCTCGAACTCTCCGCAGTCGTGTCTCGAACCTTTCTTTGCTACGGTAATTGCGTAATGTGAAAATACATGAAAAAAGGGCCGGAACCCGTCTTGCGGGTCCCGGCCCTGGTAGCCCTTCGGTCGGTTACATGCGACCGAGCGCTCCGGGAGGGGACCCGCAGCGAAGAATAAGGACTACAAGCAGAATAAGGGCCAGAGAAGAGCGAATCACTGTTGCGGCCTGTGTCTCGTGCACGAGTCATCCCTCCTTTTCGTGAGCTTCGGTCATCGTTCGGCTGGGCCGTTCGAGTTTTTGGACATTCTAGGCGCCTTTGCGTTCTGTGTCAACCCTCTTTTTCAAAAGTGTCATCTTTTGTTGCGGAAGGAGCAAAAATTCCGTTCTTCCGGGACCTTTCAAAAAGAAGAGGCACAGGCTTTTTGTGCAGATATTGCAAGGCGTGAGACGCCCCTCTCCTCCGGGATTGCTCTCCTGGAGGAGAGGGAAAGGAACGAAATTTTTGTCCGCGTGTTCGCGGAATCTTTCGCGGTATCCCGCGAAATTCCTGCCGCATCACGCAATCCCGGCGAAAAAGACGCCTTCGGGAACGTTACGCTCCGAAAATGCGCAACGTGAAACGTAAGATGTGTCGCAACGATCTGTCCTTTTCAGCGCCCCAGATAGGCCGCACGTACCTCGTCCATGGCGGCCAGGTCCGATGCCTTGCCGCTGAGGACGATGCGCCCCGTCTCAAGGACATAGCCCCGGTCAGCGATGGCGAGGGCCCTGTTGGCGGTCTGCTCCCCCCGGAGAATGGTCATGCCGGACTTCCGGACTTCCACGATGGTCCGGAAGACCTCCTCGACGAGGATAGGCGCGAGTCCCATGGAGGGTTCGTCGAGAATCATGAGCGTTCCCCGTCCCATGAGGGCCCTGCCCACGGCGAGCATCTGCTGCTCGCCTCCGGAAAGGGTGCCCGCTTCCTGGTTGCGCCGTTCCTTGAGGCGGGAAAAGAGCGAGAAGACCCTCTCCATGTCCTCGGCGACGGCGGCGGTGTCCTTGCGGATGTAGGAGCCCAGAAGCAGGTTGTCCTCCACGGTGAGATTGGGGAAGACGAGGCGCCCCTCCGGCACGTGGGTGATGCCGGCGCTGACGATGTCGTGGGGAGGAATTCCCACGAGGTTCCGCCCCTGGTAGAGGATCTCCCCCGTTTTGGCCGGAACGAGACCTGAGATGGCCCGGAGGATGCTCGTCTTGCCCGCGCCGTTAGCGCCCACGAGCGTGACGATCTCCCCCTTTTCCACGGAGAAGGAGACGCCCTTCACGGCCTCGATGGCGCCATAGGCGACGCGGAGGTCCTTCACGTCGAGCATCATGCCACCTTCCCCCCTTTGCCGAGATAGGCTTCGATGACTTTCGGGTCGTTCTTGATGTCCTCGGGTTGTCCCTCGGCGATGGTGACGCCGAAGTTCAGGACGGAAATCCGGTTGCAGATCTCCATGACGAGCTGCATGTGATGCTCGATGAGGAGGATCGTCACCTGGAACTCTTTTCTGATCCAGGTGATGGAATCCGCCAGGGTGTCCACCTCCTGGGGATTCATCCCCGCTGCGGGCTCGTCCAGAAGAAGGAGCTTCGGCGAAGTGGCCAGGGCACGGGCGATTTCGAGCCGCCGCTGGATGCCGTAGGGCAGGTTCGTGGCCAGCGTGTCGGCGAAGGGAAGCAGGTTGAGTTTCTCCAGGAGGACGAGGCATTCCTCCTCCACCTGGCGTTCCGTCTCCGTCACGCTCCGGGAGCGCAGGAAGGCGGGAACGAGTCCGTAGGTGATCCGGGGATGCCGGGCGATCTTGATGTTGTCCAGGGCGGACAGGTTTTTGAAGAGGCGGATGTTCTGGAACGTTCGGGCGATGCCCCGGATCGTGTAGTCGTGGGTGGGTTTCCCCACCAGATTTTCACCGCGGAAGAGGATTTCCCCTTCCGTGGGCGCGTAGATACCCGTGAGCATGTTGAAGACCGTGGTCTTCCCCGCTCCGTTGGGCCCGATGAGCCCCGCCAGCTCTCCCTCCGGAAGGGAGAGCGTGAAGTTCGTCACCGCCTTCAGACCGCCGAAGGCGATGCTCAGATTGCGCACGTCGAGAATCGGCCGGGATGTCTCCTGCGGAGTCGTCATGGCTCACTGCCCCCCTTCGTAGCCTTCGGGACGCCGGATCTTCGGGACAAGGAAAGGAAGCTCCTTGCCGCCGTAGATGCCCTGCGGCCTGAAGAGCATCAGGAAGACCAGGGCGATGCCGTAGATGACAAGGCGCCATCCCGAGAGGAAGCGCAGCATTTCGGGAAGAATCGTCAGAAGTGTCGCTCCCATGATGGAGCCCGTCATGCTTCCCGCACCACCCGCGTAGAGATAGACGAGAAAATCGATGGACTTGAGGTAGTTGAACTGGTCGGGATGGAGATAGCCCAAGAGATGCGCCAGGAGTCCTCCGGCCACACCGGCGATGGCGGAACCGATGGTGAAGGCCATGACCTTGTACTTGGTCGTGTCCACGCCCATGGTGCCCGCGGCCAGCTCGTCCTCGCGGCAGGCGATGCAGGCCCTTCCGAAGGAGGAGTAGATGTAGTTCCGCAGAACCCAGATGGTGCCGCCGAAGAAGAGCACGATCCAGAGGAGGTTGCTGTACCGGGGAATCCCCGAAAACCCCCGCGGTCCGCCCACCTGGGGAATGAGCCGGATGAGGGAACGGATGATCTCCCCGAAGGCGAGGGTCACGATGGCCAGATAGTCTCCCTTGAGGCGCAGGGAGGGTTTGCCGATGAGGTAGCCGAAGATTCCCGCCACGATGCCTCCGATGAAGACGGAAACGAGAAAGATCAGGGGGCGGAGGGCCGGAACGAGCACCGACGAGGGAAGAAGCAGGGTCGTCACCGCCGCGGAGGTGTACCCCCCCACGGCCACGAAACCCGCCTGACCTATGGAGAACTGCCCCGTGAAGCCGTTGATGAGGTTCAGCCCCAGGGTGACCATGCAGTTGATCATGGCGAACATGAGAATCTGCACGTAGTAAGAGGTCAGAACCCCCGCCTTGCGCAGTGCCATGACGAGGACATAGAAGGCGGCGAGCCCGAGAATCGGGAGATATTTTCGTAGGGTGTCCATCGCGTTCGCCTCCTACACCTTTTCGATCTTGACCTTGCCGAGCAGCCCCGCGGGACGGAAGAGGAGAATGAGAATGAGGATCACGAACCCCGATCCGTATCCCAGCTCGGAATAGAGGGCCGTGGCCACGACCTCGCAGATGCCCATGATCAGTCCGCCCAGCATGGCCCCTGGAACGGAGCCGATACCCCCCAGAACCGCCGCGATGAAGGCCTTGGTGCCGAGCCAGATCCCCATGAGAACATCGATCATGGGATAGGTCATGGAGTACAGAACTCCTCCCGCTCCGGCCAGGGCCGCGCCGAGGAAGAAGGTCACGGCGATGATGCGGTTCACGTTGATGCCCATGAGCGATGCTGCGTCTTTATTGAAGGAAACGGCCCGCATCGCCCGTCCGACTTTGGTGCGGTGCACGATGTAGGTAAGTGCCACCATAAGGGCGACGGAGACGAGAATGTTCACGATCTGAATGGAGTTCAGCACCGCTCCCGTGGGAAGAGTGAAGTTCTTGAAGGGGATGAGCATGGGAAACGGCCGGTAGTTGGGACCGATGAAGGGCAGCATGCGGGGAAAATTCTCGAGAAAGATGGACACGCCGATGGCGGTGATGAGGGCCGAAAGGCGCGGTTTGTTCCGCAGCGGCCGGTAGGCGAGGCGCTCGATGGCCACGCTCAGGCAGGCGGGAATGAGCATGGCCAGGAAGATGGCCAGGGGGAAATTCGCCCCCAGGAGTTCCGCGGCGAAGTAAGCCACGAAGGCCCCGATCATGACCAGGTCGCCGTGGGCGAAATTGATCAGGTTGATGATGCCGTAGACCATGGTGTAGCCCAGCGCGATGAGGGCGTAGATGACGCCCAACTGCACGCCGTAGATGAGAAGCTGAAGTGTTTCTCGCACGTTGACCCTCTCCCTGCAGCGATTCGTCTCCGAAAGAGGGCGGCACCGCCGCCCTCTTTCGGGGTCCGGAGGATGGCGCTACGGATTGATGGTGGTGACGTAGGTGGTGTTGCCGCCGGTGAACTGCATGATCACCGCCGCTTTCTGGGGATTGCGGTTCTCGTCGAACTTGATCTTCCCCGAGGGGAGATCGATGTCGATGGCGGCAATGGCGTCCCGCAGGGCGGGACCTTCCACCTTGCCCGCGTCCTTCAGTCCCTTGAGGACGATGGCCGTGGCCTCGTAGGAGAGGACTGCGTTGGAATTGGGCACCGTGCCGTAGTTCTCCTTGTACTTCTCGACGAAGGCCTGCACTTCCGGGCGCTGTGCCTCGTGGGAGAAGGCGGCGGTGAAGGCCGCGCCCTCCTCGGCTCCCGCGGCGATCTTCGGAAGATCCGGGCTGTCCCAGCCGTCGCCACCCACGAAGGGAACGGTGATGCCCGCCTTGCGGGCCTGGTTCATCTGGAGTCCTGTCTCGAAGAACGCGTTGGGCAGGTAGAGCACTTCCGCATCGCTGGCCTTGATGTTGTTGAGCTGGGCGTTGAAATCCCGGATGTCCGAGCCGCCGTAGGCCTCGAGTGCGACGACCTTGCCGCCCATGGCTTCGAAGCTCTGCTTGAAGAACTCCGTGAGCCCCTTGGAGAAGTCATTGCCGTTGTTGTAGAGGATGGCGGCCTTCGTGGCCTTGAGGTTCTCCATAACGTACTTGGCCATGACGCTCCCCTGGAAGGGATCGATGAAGCAGGCCCGGAAGATGTAGTCCCCCACCTGGGTGACCTTGGGGTTCGTGGCGAAGGTGGTCACCACGGGAACTTCCGCGGCCTGGGCGATGGGGCCTCCCGCGAGGGAGGTGGAGGAGGCGTCGGGGCCGACGATGGCCACGACTTCGTCCTGGTCGATGAGTTTCCGGAAAGCGTTGGCGGTGATGTCGGGCTTGTTCTCGTTGTCCTCAAAGATCACCTTCACCTCGTACTTCTTGCCGCCGATCTCGAGCCCGTCGGGGGCGAATTCCTTCACGGCCAGTTCGACGCCGTTCTTGATGTACTGGCCGCCGATGGCGTTCTGTCCGGTGATGGGAGCCACCACGCCGATCTTGATCTGGTCGGCGGCGAAGGCCATACCGCCGAAAAGCGTGACCACAAGCAGTGCGCACAGGGACAGGAGCAGATTTCTCTTCATGATTCTCCGTTTCCTCCCTTCAGAATTGGCACATCTTTTGCGTTTTGCGCCGGAGCGCTGCGTCGCATTCGGTTCCGTCTCGCCGCGACTTCTTCCGTCATGTCTCACCTCCAGCCCGAGAAAAGAATGGGTTCCGGGAAATGGCAGTGTTTTCCGTGACGCGAGGCGCGTCGTTTTATGCGAGAGACGTCAGAAACGCTCTCATGCGCTCCAGCGCCGTTTCGATGGTCGTCTCCGATGCGGCGAAGGAGAGGCGCAAGAATCCCTCTCCCGCGGCGCCGAAGGCGTTTCCGGGGACCGTGACCACTCCGGCCTTCTCCAGCAGCAGCCGGGCCGTTTCCTCGGAGCTTTTGCCGAAGGCGGAGATGTCGGGGAAGGCGTAGAAAGCCCCCTCGGGCATGTGACAACGCACGCCCGGAATGGAAAGGAGTCCTTTCACGAGAAGATCCCGCCGTCTCTGGTAGCCGAGGCGCATCTTCTCCACGACATCCTGGGGGCCGTCGAGAGCGGCGAGACAGGCTACCTGAGCGGCGGCATTGACGCAGGAGGAGAAATTCTCCTGCAACCGGGTCATGGAGGCGATGCTCTCCTCCGGGCCGTGCACGAAGCCGACCCGCCACCCTGTCATGGCGTAGGTCTTGGAGAAGCTGTTCACCGTAAGAACCCGGTCGGCCATGCCGGGAAGAGAGGCGAGGCTCACGTGAACGCGCCCGTCGTAGAGAAGGTGCTCGTAGGGTTCATCGGAGATGACCGCGAGGTCGTGACGGCGGATCACCTCGGCGATGTCCGACAGTTCCTCCCTGCGGAGCACCGCTCCGGTTGGATTGGAGGGTGAGTTGAGAAGAAGCGCCTTCGTGCGGGGAGTAATGGCCTCTTCAATGGATTTCGCCCTCATGTGGAAGGCGTCCTCGGCGTAGGTGCGCACGGGGACCGCCACCCCGCCCGCGAGGTGAACCTGGCCGAGATAGTTCGGCCAGCAGGGATCGGGGATGAGCAGCTCGTCCCCGGGATCGAGCAGGGAGGAGATGCAGAGCATGAGTGTCTCGCAGGCGCCCGTCGCCACCAGGATGTTGCGCTCCGTTCCCGGAATGGCGTTTTCCGCGGCGAGCTTTGCCGCCAGAGCCTTGCGGAGTTCCGCAATGCCCGCGTTGGGGGTGTATTTCGTCGCGCCCTCGCGGAGGGCCTGGACGCCCCGCTCGACAATGTGCTCCGGTGTGGCGTAGTTCGGCTCTCCCACACCGAGATTGGCCGCGTCGGGGTAGTTTGCGGCGAGAGCGAACATGGTGCGGATTCCCGAAGGGGGGTTCGTGCGGGACCGATTGCTCAGATGCATGGCACTCGCTCCTTTCCTCTTTGTGTCAGCGCTGGACCCTGCCGCTGGCATCCCCGCCCACGAGAGTGAGCACGTCCGAAACGGAGATGCGGTTGAAGTCGCCGGGGATGGTGTGCTTCAGGGCCGAGGCGCCCACGGCGAATTCCAGCGCCTCCCGGGGGCCGGCGAGCCTGCGGAGGCCGTAGATCAGCCCGGAGCCGAAGGAATCGCCGCCGCCGATGCGATCCACGATGTCGTTGATGGCGTACTTCCGGCTCACGAAGAAATTGTCCCGGTCGGCGAGGATGCCCGACCAGTTGTTGCTGTCCGCACTGAGGCTCTCCCGAAGGGAGACGGCGAGGAAGCGAAGGTTCGGATAGGCCGCGAGCACTTCCTTCGCGAGTTGCCGGTAGCTCTCCGCCTCAAGGGTTCCCGCCGTGACGTCCACGTCGACCTCGATGCCCAGCGTCTTCTGACAGTCCTCCTCGTTGCCGATGAGGACCGAGACGAAGCGGACGATCTCGGGCATGACCTCCAAGGGTTTCTTTCCCCATTTCCAGAGTTTCTTGCGGTAGTTCAGATCGCAGGAGACGGTGATGTTCTTCCTGCGGCACGCCTCCAGTGCCTCAAGGGTCGCCAGGGCGGTTCCCTCGGAGATGGCGGGAGTGATTCCCGTCACGTGGAACCATTCGGTCCCCTCCAGAATGGCATCCCAGTCGAACTCGCCGGGCATGATCTCCGCGATGGCGGAATGGTTCCTGTCGTAGAGCACCACCGAAGGGCGGGCGCAGGCGCCGGTCTGGGTGTAGTAGATGCCCATCCGATTCCCCGAGCGCCGGATGGAGGCGGTGTTCACGCCGAAACTCCGAAGTTCCCGGATGGCCGCGTCGCCGATGGGATTCGGCGGCAGAGCCGTTACGAAAGCCACGTCTTCGCCGTAGTTGGCGAGGGAGACCGCCGCGTTGGCCTCGGCCCCGCCGAAGGTGGCCACGAAGCCCGGCGTCTGGAGGAACATTTCGTGGTGCGGCGGGGAAAGACGGAGCATGAGTTCTCCGAAAGTGACGATTTTCGACATCGCTCCAAACCTCCTCTAGCGGTTCTTTCGAATCCGGGCGATTTCCGCCACGACACGGGCCGCCGCGTCGCGGACGGCCCGCGGATCGTTCTCACCCCCGCCCGCCTTGGTGAGGGAGCTTCCCATGCCCACGGCAAAGGCGCCTGCCTTGAACCAGGTTTCCAGATTTTCCTCCGACACGCCTCCCGTGGGCATCATGCGGGCGTGTGGCAAAGGGCCGTGGACGGCCTTCACGAACTCGGGGCCGAGGCATTCGCCGGGAAAGACCTTCACCACGTCCACACCGAGTTCCATGGCCCGGACGAGTTCTGTCACGCTTCCCACGCCGGGCATGTAGGGAACTCCGTAGCGGTTGCAGCAGAACGCCACCTCTTCGGAGAGGTTGGGGGAGATGATGTACCGGGCTCCCGCGAGAATGCACGCCCGGGCCGTCGGGGCGTCGAGGACCGTTCCCGCGCCGAGGATCAGCGAGGAGCCCCGGTGGTGTTCGGCGAGAAAGGCCATGAGTTCCAGCGCTCCCGGAACGGTCATGGCGACTTCGATGGCGGGAATGCCGCCTTCGTAGACGGCGTTGGCCACTCCGAGCCCCTTTTCCTTGTCGCTGGCCCGGATGACTGCCACGACTCCTTTTTCATGGATCGCGTCGAGGATCTGGTACTTGGCGATGGGCAACATGCGAAATCCCTCCGAGTGAAATGTGACGTGATGGTCTTCACGGATACGACGGCGTTCCGCCGTCGTATCCCAACAGTTTCGAAATCGCCAGAGCCGCTTCGAGGACCTTCTCCCCCAGAGGGCGAAGCTGGTCGTCGGCGAAGCGGTAGGCCGGAGCGGAGATGCTCAACGCTCCCACGGGGTAGCCCTTGGCGTTCAGGATGGCCGCCCCGACACAACGGATCCCCTCCTCGTTCTCCTGGTTCTCCTCCGCCCATCCCCGTTCCCGAACGGTGCCGAGCATGGCGAGGAGTTCCTTGGGGGTCGTGAGGGTTCGTTCCGTACGGGAGACGATCGGAACGGAACGAAGATAAAGGTCCAGCTCGGCCTGGGGAAGGCTCGCCAGAATGGCCCTTCCCGCGGCGGTGCAGTACATGGCGAGGGTCGCGCCGATGCGGGAGCGCATGCCCACGGGATGGGAGGATTCGAGCTTGTCCAGGTAGAACGTCTCTCCGTTCTGAAACCGGGAAAGATGGATCGTTTCCCCCACTTCCTGGAGGAGGTTCTTCAGGACGGGTTTTGCCAGGGTGACCAGGTCGGTCTGACGCCGATAGGTCTCGGCCCACAAAAGCGGTGCCGACCCCATCCGGTAGCGGCCGTTCTCCGTTCGGAGCACCACCCGGTGCGCTTCGAGGGTGACGAGGAGCCGGTGCACCGTTGCCTTTGAAAGCCCCACGGTGGAGGCGATCTCCGTGACGCCCGCGTCCTCGCGGAAATCCACCAGCGCGTTGAGAACGGCCAGGGCGCGGTCGAGAACCCTGATGTTCGAGGAGTCCGTGGCGCCGGTCATGCCCTGTTTCCGCGCATGATCCGCAGCGCGGTGCGGCAGGCGTTGCCGAAGATCAGGCCGTCCACGCTCCAGGCGATGTAGAGGAAGCCTTCATCGAGGCGGCGCAGCGCTTCTTCGGGGGAGGTGACGAAGATCCCCGTGGGCTTTCCCGCATTGCGGGCCACGGAGAGAACCTGGGCGACGGCGCTTTTCATGTCCGGATGGTCGATCTGCCCGGGGATGCCCAGGGATTGGGAGAGGTCGTAGGGGCCTACGAAGAGCACGTCCACGCCCTCCACGGCGGCGATCTCCGGGAGCGCCTTCAGGCCGAGCACGTTTTCGCAGTGGGTCACGATGAGGGTTTCCCGGTTGGCTTCCTCGAAGGCGTGGTCCAAGGGAATGAGGCCGTAGGAGGAGGATCGGGGAAGCGCCACGCCCCTGCTGCCGAGGGGAAAATACTTGGCCCCCCGAACGATGCGTGCCGCCTGTTCGGCGCTGTTCACCTGGGGGATCTGGATCCCCTGGGCTCCCACGTAGAGGGTTTTGAGAATCCAGGTGTCGCTCGTCTCGGGAACGCGCACCACCGGCGTGGCTCCCCGCAGTTCCGCCCCCCGCAGGAGATTCTGAAGGGACTCCGGATCCATCGGACCGTGTTCCGCGTCGATGATGACGAAATCGAACCCGGCGATACCCGCGATCTCCACAAGGTCCGGAGAGTTCAACGTGATGAAGGTTCCCATGACGGGTTTTCCCGCGGCGAGCATTTCCTTGATCCTGTTCTTCATGATCGTTCCCGCCTCCTTTTTGTTGTGCCCCCGGGCACTTCAGCGTGGCTTCCATGAAGATTCTGTGTTTCACTCAACGAGACAGCATCTTGCTCTATAGAACACAGTATAAGTGACGGCGGGCGGTTTGTCGATATTTTTAAAACAATGTTTCATTCAATGAAACGCGGGGGCCGAGCGTTTTTTCGTCCATGTTCCGGTACGGGTGTGGTTCTATAACGACGAGCTTTGTGTACTCGCGATCTTCTGTTGTTTCCGGATCCGCCGTTTCCATTTCCATGAGAGGAGGTCCAGCGCACGCGGTTCTTTCCGGGGGAAATCAAGCCGGTTCGCTTGTGCCATGCTCCGGACGAAGGAGCTTTTCGGCACACGACGCGGGACAGACAGGAAGAAGCGAGTTTCGGTATGAACCGGGAAGGTGTGCAATGATCCATCTTGACAGAAGTGGGGATCCTCGTGTAAGAAAAGACAATCGTGATGTATCCACTTATGGATCCAAAAAACGGAGTGTTCCGGATGGAAGGATGGATCTGTGGCAGGGCCACGGTCGGGAACGTCTCGAGCCATTCAGGAGGAGAAGGAGAAAACATGCCGAGAGGACGTGTCGAATCGAAAGCCCGGGACGAGATCTTTCGTCTCATCGTGGAACGTGAACTCGCCCCGGGAACGAGAATCACCGAGGTGTTCCTTGCGGAGAAGCTGGGCATCAGCCGCACCCCCGTTCGCATCGCTCTTCGGGAGCTCATCGCCGAAGGGTTGCTGGAGCGGGACAGCACCAGGGGGTGCATCATTCCTCCGCTGGAATCGGAGGACATGCGCCATGTCTTCTCCCTCCGGGAGAAGCTGGAGGGAATGGCTGCGGCGCAGGCTGCGGAGCATGCTTCCCCCGAGGACGTGAAGAGCCTGGAGCGGATCCTCGAGGAAGGAGCGGAGGATTACACGGGGTGGCGCAGGGAGGCCTTCGCCAGACACAACGAGGAATTTCACCGGCGCATCGCTCGCATGAGCGGCAATGCCTATCTGGAGAAATACATCGGAGAATGCTTCTGGCGGTCCCAGATCTACGTGTTCTTCTTCGACACTTTTTTTCTCTTCGGTGCCGAAAAGAGAACTCTGGAAGCCACGCCCTACTATGGAACATCCTTTACGGAACACGGGGACATCCTTGCGGCCATCCGGGAGCGTCGCTGCGAGGATGCCGGGCGGGCCATGGAACGGCATGTGAGGGCCTCGTACACGTTGCTGGTCAAAAAACCGTGAGCGCAACGGGAGGCGTGGCGTGCGCGCCACGCCTCCCGTTGCGCTTTTCTGGGACAAAGAAGGGGCGAAGGGCGCATGCGGAACGGACGGTGCGCGCCGTCGCTCCGTGCCGCGAAGCCGGGTGGGACCGGCCCGTGGCGCTCGACGGCAAGGCGGAACAGGCAGAATGACATTGCGGGAAGGGACGTTGCGGAAATGGACAGCGGAAACTCCTGAGGGAGACGTTGCCATGAACGAGAAAGGAAGGTTTTCATGAGCGAGCGGGAACACCTTGACTTCGACGATTACGGTGAGAAGTGGTTCAGCGACGACGCCTCCTTCGAGGAGGATCTGAAGCACGTCTGGGGACGCCGCTGGAGCGTTTCCTCCGAGGTGGGCAAGCTCCGGGCGGTGCTTCTGCGGCGGCCCGGCAAAGAGATCGAGAACATGACCGATCCCGCGGCCTGGCGCTGGGGTGCCGTCATGGACCCGGAAAGGGCGCGGGCGCAACACGACGCCTTTGCCGAGATCTATCGCAAGGCCGGTGCGGAGGTCTTCTACGTGGAGGAGCAGCGGGAGGACCGTCCCAACGCGCTCTTCATGCGGGACAACGTCCTCGGTACCCCCGAGGGGGCCATTCTCTGCCGCCAGGCCACCCGTTTCCGCCGGGGCGAGGAGCGGGCCGTTGCGGCGACTCTGGGACGCATCGGCTGTCCCATCGTGCGCACCGTCTCCGGCCGGGGCGTCTTCGAGGGCGCCTGCGGCATGTGGGTGGACCGGCAGACCATCATCCTCGGAACGGGAGTGCGCTCCAACGAAGAGGGAGTCCGCCAGGTCGAGGAGACCCTCCGGTACATGGGCGTCACGGACATCCTCCGCTTCCAGATTCCCTGGGGGCACGCCCATCTGGACGGGCTGATGAACATCGTGGACCGGAAGAAGGCCCTGATCTTCCCGTGGCAAACCCCCTACGACGTGATCAAGCCTCTCGTGGATCGGGGCTTCTCCATCATCGAGGCCCCCTCCATCGAGGAAGTGAAGCGGGGCGCGGCGGTGAACCTGGTGGCCCTCGAACCCGGCGTGGTGGTCCTTCCCTCGGGCAATCCCGAGACACGGAAGGCCTTGGAGAAGGGCGGCGTGGAGGTCATCGAGACGGACGTGACGGAGATCCTCAAGGGGTACGGCTCCCTGCACTGCATGTCCGCCTTCCTGGACCGGGACGAGATCTGAGGCGACACAGGCCGGTGCCGGGGGACTTCCGGAGCGATGGAGGCTCTTCCGGCCCGGTCCGCGGAAGGATGGAAAGAGGTGCGCAGGTGATAGTGCGCCGCACCTCTTTCCCGGTGGCCTCGCTCCCCCGCTTTCTTCGGGGACGCTTCTTTTGCGATGCATCTCCATGACGCCGTTTGTGAATGGCTCCTATCCCATTTCAAGGGGTGAACGCCTTTGGGTACTCTTCTGCAGCAGATCATCAACGGCCTGTCGCTGGGATCGGTGTACGCCCTCATCGCCGTAGGCTACTCCCTGGTGTACTCGATCCTTCTCTTCTCCAACTTCGCCCACGGAAGCTTTCTCGTCATCGGGGGCTATTCCTGCTACTTCGCCCTGAAGACCCTGGGGATGAACATCTGGCTCGCGGGCGGACTGTCCCTTCTCGCCGCGGGAGCCAGCGCCAGTCTCACGGACAGACTTGCCTACAAACCGATCCGTGAGCGGACCAACGTCACCCTCTACCTTCTCATCGCCTCCATGGGCATGAGCATCGTCATCGAGAATATCTTCGTCGTCACCGTGGGAGGGCGCTTCCGTGCCCTTCCTCCGGTCATT
>NZ_JARKPW010000016.1:0-3818 GCF_029975095.1 Aminiphilus sp. | reverse complement strand
TACCTCGATTACGCCATGAGTGTCATCGTCGGTCGCGCTCTTCCGGATGCACGGGACGGTCTCAAACCGGTTCAGCGTCGCGTGCTCTACGCCATGCTCGAGCTGGGGCTTCGCCACAATCAAGCCTACAAGAAATCCGCCCGCGTCGTTGGAGAGACCATGGGAAAGTACCATCCCCACAGCGATTCGGCGATTTACGATACCATGGCTCGCCTGGCCCAGGATTTCAGCATGCGCTATCCCCTTGTGGACGGCCAGGGGAATTTCGGCTCCATCGACGGTGATCCTCCCGCAGCCATGCGTTACACGGAAGCACGCCTTTCCGCCCTGGGGGAGGAAATGCTCGAGAATATCGACGAGGAGACCGTCGATTGGGGACCGAACTTCGACGACTCCCTCAAGGAGCCGCTGGTGCTTCCTTCGCGCATTCCGAACCTCCTCGTGAACGGTTCCACGGGTATCGCCGTGGGCATGGCCACGAATATACCCCCCCACAACCTCACAGAGGTGGCGGACGCACTCTGCTACATGCTTGACCATGAGGACGTGGAACTGGGAGAACTGCTCCATTTTCTGCCCGGCCCCGACTTTCCCACCGGCGGCGAGATTCTCGGCCGGGACGGTATCGTCGAGGCCTACCGGACGGGGCGCGGCAGAATTTCCGTCCGTGGAAAGACCCACGTCGAGGACGTCAAGCGGGGAAAACGGGCCATCGTCATCACCGAGATTCCCTATATGGTGAACAAGACCAACCTCATAGAGGCTATTGTCAGAGGCGTTCAGGAAAAACACCTGGATGGCATCACCGACATAAGGGATGAATCGGACCGCAGAGGGCTGCGCATCGTTCTTGAGGTCAATCGGGACATGGATTCCCAGGTGGCGCTGCGGCAGCTCTATTCACGGACTCAGCTCCAGACCACCTACGGCGTCATCAACCTGGCTCTCGTGGACGGCCAGCCGAGGGAATTGCCGCTCCTGGAGATGCTCAAGGTGTTTCTCTCTCACCGTCGCAACGTGGTCCGCCGGCGCACCGCTTACCGCCTCCGCAAGGCCGAGGCGAGAGCGCACATCGTGGAGGGGCTGCTCAAGGCGCTGGATATCATCGAAGAGGTCATCGCGGTGGTGCGCGGGTCCAAGGATCCGAACGAGGCCCGCCAGGGATTGACGGATCGTCTCGGGTTCTCCGAGCCGCAGGCTCAGGCGATTCTCGACATGCGCCTCCAGCGTCTCACCGGTCTGGAGCGCCACAAGCTGGAGGAGGAATACGCGCAGCTCCTCGGTGACATCGAAATGTACCGTTCCATCCTCGCGAATCCCAAGGTGCTCGACGGGGTCGTGAAGGAAGAGATCGAGGACGTGAAGGCGCGTTTCGGCAACCCCCGGAGGACGGAGATTCTGGATGCCATGGAAGATGTTTCCATGGAGGATCTCATTCCGGAGAAAGAAATCGTGGTCGTCCTTTCCCGAGACAACTATCTGCGCCGGATGATGCTTGAGGAATACCGCCTGCAGAATCGAGGCGGAAAGGGCGTGAAGGGAGCGACGCCCAAGGAGGAGGACGAAATTTCTCTTGTGACCGTCACCACCACGCATCGGGATCTCTTCCTCTTTACCACCAAGGGACGGGTCTTTGCCATTCGGGGACACATGATTCCCCAGCCGAGGTCCGGAAAGGGAAAGCCCGTGAGTTCCTTCATCTCTCTCGAAGAGGACGAGAAGGTGGTGGCGCTCCGGGACAGCCGTCTTTCCGGAGCACGGTTCATTTTCTTCATCACGCGCCAGGGTGTGGCGAAACGCATGCCCGTGACGGAGCTGGAGAACATCACCAGGGCAGGGCGACGGGTCCTGTCGCTGGATGCGGGGGATTTCATCGCGAGGGTTCGGTGCACCTCCGGTGAAGAGGATCTACTCTTCGTCACCGCCTTCGGGCAAGCCCTCCGGGTTCCCGAGAACGAATTCCGTCCTCTGGGGAGGCAGGCCAGGGGCGTGAGGGGCATTCGCCTGGACGAAGGAGATGTCGTTGTCGGATGCGACGTGGTGCAGACCGGAACGGACCTTTTGCTGATCAATGAAAAGGGTCTCGGCAAGCGAACGCCCTTCGAGGAATTTACCCCTCACCATCGCGGTGGTGGAGGGGTGCGTGCCATGCGTCTGGGGGCCAAGACGGGACTTCTCGTGGGTTCCTGGGGTGCCGCAGAAAAGGACGAGATTCTGCTCATTTCCAACCGGGGACGCATGGTGCGTCTGGCGGCGGAGGATATCCCGGTCCTGAGCAGAGAGGCGACGGGACCGATCGTGGTTCGCCTCGACGAGGGAGACGAGGTGGCCGACGCGAGCATCATCCGCGCTGAAGAGGAGGAGGAATAGCCCGTGCGCATTGCAAGGGAGGGCTTGCCCGCCATCGGAGGAATGTTCTTCATGTCCCTCGGGGGATGGTTCGTCTCTCCCGCTCTGTCTGCGGTATTCCTTGTCGTGTTGTGTTTTCTCCTGTGGTTTTATCGGGACCCCGAGAGAAGATCCCCGGAGAATCCGGCGCTGTGGGTGAGTCCCGCAGACGGCAAAATCGTTGAGGTGGAGGCGACGGAACATCCCTTCACGGGGCCGGCGACGCGTGTGGGCGTGTTCATGTCTCCTCTGGATGTACACGTGAATCGCGTCCCTTGGAACGGAGAAGTGACGTATCTCCAGTATGTGCCTGGAAAGAAGTGGGTGGCCTACGGTCCCAAGGCTTCCGCGGAGAACGAGCGTTTTTACCTGGGCATGGAGACTGCGGCGGGTCCCGCACTGGTCGTGCAGATTGCGGGGCTTCTGGCCCGTCGCATCGTTTGCAGGGCTCGTCGAGGGCAGCACTTGACCCGAGGCGAAAGATACGGGATGATACAATTCGGTTCGAAAGTCGATCTTTATCTCCCCTCCACCGTGCGTTGCGTCGTATCGGTGGGACAGAAGGTGAAGGCCGGCGAGACGGCTTTGGGGGTGGTACGTGATGAAAAAGAATAGGCACGTTCGAGGTGTTCCCTTCACGAAGATCATTCCGAACATGATTACCAGCGGCAACCTTCTCTGTGGCATGTTGTCCCTGGTCATGGTGATTCACGGAAAATTCGTTCCCGCAGCGTGGTTGGTGTTCGCCGCAGTCTTTTTCGACTACATGGACGGAAAAATGGCGCGAAGCCTCGGGGGTAGCAGCGCCTTCGGTATGGAGCTCGACAGCCTTGCCGATGTGGTCAGTTTCGGTGTTGCGCCGGGTCTCATCGTCTACGGGGCGTACCTGCACGGCTTTCTCGGTGTTACGGGGGCTCTTGTCGCGGCGTTTTTCGCGCTGTGCGGCGCTTTGCGGCTCGCCCGCTTCAACGTCATGCACGTGCCGGGTTCTTTTCAGGGGCTTCCGATTCCCGCGGGGGGGCTTTTCGTCGCTTCCTTCGCCATGACGGGGTTCTCCCTGCCGCCCCTGGTGATGGCGCTCATCACCGTGGGAACGGCGATGCTCATGGTATCGACGGTCCCCTACGGAAACCTGAAGAAACTGCGAAAAGGCAACGTCAACAGAATAAAAGTGACTTTTCTCACGACCTTTGTGGCGGTGCTGTTCATCACACTTCGGGAAAAGGCGCCCCTCGCGGGAATCCTTCTCTACGTGGTGAGCGGCCTTCTCCGTTTCGATTGGGGGGCATGGCTCAGCCTCGAAGCGGACGAGGATCCCGAGACGGAGCATCACGAGGGATAAGAACAGGAAGATGCGTTCTGTGAGTGAAGATTTTTAAAGAAAAAGTACGCAAAAACAGAGGAAAGGCCTAGGCCTTTCCTCTGTTTTT
>NZ_JARKPW010000214.1:0-11814 GCF_029975095.1 Aminiphilus sp. | reverse complement strand
GTGTTGGCATTTCAACGACAGCAAAAACGACAGGGGCGAGCGAAAAGACCGCCATGAGCATCTTGGTGACGGCGCTTTGGGGTTGGCGCCTTTCTCGTTCATTGTGAATGACGAGAGATGGCAAGAGACTCCCTGCCTGCTCGAAACGCCGAAAAGCGGTCGGGGGGACGCGGGAAATCTGCAACTCTTGCGGAAATTGCGGGGCGAATGACGATTCGTGACGGCGCGTTTCATGTTGATCGAGGAGGCCTTTTCATGGCACCCACATTGCGCATCGATCTGGAAAAGATCAGGAACAACACCCGGGAAGTGGCGCGGCGCTGCAAGAAACACGGTATCCATCTTGCGGGAGTGACGAAAGGAGTGTGTGGCTTTCCAGAGGTGGCGTTTGCCATGATCGAAGGGGGGTGTGCGTCTCTTTTCGACAGCAGGGTGGCGAATCTCCGTAGACTCAAGGAAGCGAACGTTCCTGTTCCGGTGCATCTTCTTCGTATTCCCATGCTCGGTGAGCTGGAGGAAGTGATCGAGTTCGCGAATGGAACCCTCGTCTCCATGGCCGAAACCATCGAGCGGCTGGAACTGTTATGCGGACAGCGACGACGGGAGCTGGAAGTGCTCCTCATGGTGGATGTAGGCGATCTGCGGGAGGGGATCTGGCCTGATGAGATGGAACGTTTCGCTGAGGCGTTCCGTCGTTGTCGATGGGTACGGTGCACCGGCATCGGAACCAATCTGGGCTGTTTCGGCGGCGTGCTTCCCACACCGCTCAACCTGACGCGGCTGGTGGAGCTCAAGGGCGAACTGGAACGCCTCCTCGCCTTGCCGGTGCCGCTCGTTTCCGGAGGCGGCACGTCCTCTCTGCATCTTCTTGAGGAAGAGCGCATGCCCGCGGGAGTGAATCATCTCAGGATCGGCGAGGCTCTCCTGCTCGGGCGGGATGTGTCGAGGAACAGATACCTTCCGGGGATGCATCGTGACGCAGTTCTCTTCGAAGCGGAAATCATCGAGCTGCGCCGGAAGCCGAGCGTTCCCATCGGAACGATCGGCGCCGATGCCTTCGGCAATGTTCCCGTGTTTGAGGACCGAGGACTTCGGTTGAGGGCAATTGTCGCTGCGGGACGCCAGGATGTCCTTCCCGAAGGGCTTCTTCCCACGGACAGGGGTGTTCATGTTCTCGGGGCTTCCAGTGACCATCTTCTTCTGGACGTTGAGGACATGATGCCGGTACCCAGGCTCGGAGAGGTGCTCACCTTCGAAATGTCCTACGGAGCGATGCTCGCCGCCGCTACCTCTTCCTATGTCGCGAAGCAATTTAAATGAACCGCCGCAGGTTTCTGCGGATTTTGCGAAAAAGGTGCGAATGACATGTTCTCTCTCGTGAGATGGCTGGATATTCTCGACATCGCCATCATCAGTTTCATCCTCTATCGTTTTTTATTACTGCTTCTCGACACGAGAGCCATGCAGCTCATGAAGGGACTCTTCATCCTCGGCGGCATAGCCGCCGTGGCGAAGATTCTCGAATTGAGCGCCCTCTCCTGGCTGTTGAGCAAACTCCTGGGGGTTGTTTTCATCGCCATTCCCATCATCTTTCAGCCGGAGCTGCGCCGTCTTCTGGAAGAATTGGGCCGAGGCAATCTCTGGCAGCGCCGTATGGCGGAAGAGCGGGCGGAACATCTTGCGGACGAAGTGACACGGGCTCTGCTGTATCTTCAATCGCAAAAGATCGGCGCTCTTCTCGTCTTCCAGCGTGGAACGGGACTCAGGGACATTTGGCGTTCCGCAGTGCGCCTCAACGCGGAGATTTCCCAGGAAGAAGTGGTTTCCATCTTTTGGCCGAACAACCCACTCCACGACGGCGCCGCGATCTTCGACAAGGACAAGATTCTCGCCGCCGCTTCCTACCTGCCGTTGACGGAGAAGAGCGATCTTTCCCGTTCTTTCGGAACACGGCACCGAGCGGCGCTGGGAGTCACGGAAATTTCCGATGCCATCTCTCTCGTCGTCTCCGAAGAACGTGGAGAGATCTCGATGGCGATCAACGGTCACATTTCACGGGGAATGAAGGAACCCCAGATACGGAAACTCCTCTTCTCTTATTTCCGGGGCAAGAAAGAGAAACAGTCCTTTTTCGAGCGGGTTCGTCTGGAGTTGCTCCAGCAATTGTCAGGAGAGAACGAACATGAGGATGCTTGAGCGCATTGACGCAATGCTCAATTCGCGACTCTTTCTCCGGATCGCCTCGGTGGTCATCGCGGTGTTGATCTGGCTTTACGCCGCGGGAGAGCGGAATGCGGAAACGGTAAAGACCTTCGAGGTCCCTTTGGAGTACCGAAACCTTGGAGTCGGCTTGTCTCTCTCGGATGCGTCCGACAGAGTCAACGTGCAGGTCTCCGGAGCGAGGAACATCCTCGCCGCCATGGCTCCACAGAACCTCATCGCCACGGTGGATCTGCGAGATCTTGCCCCAGGACGTCATACGCTTCCCGTGACGTCCCTCGCGCCGTCGGGGGTACGTATCACTACGGTGACACCGCCGTATGCGGAGGTGCAGGTTCTCCGGCTCGTCGAAAAAACACTTCCTGTGTCGCTCAACGTGGAGGGAGCTTTTCCGGAAGGGGTGTCTCTGGCGTCGTCGGATCTCGACCCGAGGGAAGTGCTTCTGCGCGGAGACGAGGGCCTGCTGGAGAAAATCCAGAAAGTGGCTGTGGTTGCGACACCACAACAGTTGATTCGTGGAGAAGGTTTTCTGGATCTCCCCGTCCGCCTTCCCCTTTCGGGACAAGTGGAACATCTCTCGGTGGTTCCCAAGAGTGTTGTTTTTTCCTACACCTTGAAGCGTGATCTTCCGCGGCGTGAAGTCCCCTTGCGAATGCACATTCTCGGCGAGGCCGATTCCGATTTTCTCGTGACGTCCGTCGCGGTCGAACCCGCTTCCGTCGTTCTCCAGGGACCGTCGGCCCAGCTCGATCTGATCGACCGAATCGACCTGATGCCCCTAGACATTTCAGGAATTAAGGAAACGGGAGTTTTTTCCGTAGACCTCGTCCCCCCGATAGGAAACGACAATGAAGGGTTGTTGCCGATTCGTTCGGCCACGATTCGTGTCACGGTTGCTCCCAAGAGCGGGACTCGTATGATTTCCGGAGTGCGGGTCGGCATCAGTGGAAAGAGTATCTATCCGAACTGGAGAGTCGAACCGGGAACAGTCGAGATCGTTGTCAGAGGGCTTCCCTCCGTGCTGGAGAATCTTCCGGAAGTCGAGGCCTATGTGGATGTGACGAACCTCGTTTCAAGGCGGGCCACTGTGCCCGTACGGGTCAGAAGTAAAGGAGGAGCATTGGAAATCATGGAGATTCGACCTCCGAACATTACCGCCTACGCGATTGTTGATTAAACTCTCTCCCGAGAAAGGATGAGATGTCGTGTTGACCGCATCAGGAAAAGTACGCTGTCTTTTTGGCACTGACGGTGTTCGAGACGTCGCCAACAGAGGTGCCATGACCCCTGAAATGGCCATGAGCCTTTCCAGGGCTTACGTATGGTGGTTGACACAGAACGGGTTTGCGCGTCCTCACGTGATCGTGGGAAGGGATACGCGCCGTTCCGGTTCAATGCTGGAGGCTGCCGTATTGGCGGGTTTGACTTCCGCCGGTGCGGAAGCGAGCGTCGCCGGAATTCTTCCGACGCCCGGAGTGAGCTTTGCCATTCGAAGCCGACGTGCTCAGGGAGGTGCGGTGATCAGTGCCTCGCACAATCCCGCTGAATACAATGGGCTCAAATTCTTTGACAAGAACGGATTCAAGCTGAGCGATGACGACGAGGCGACCATCGAGGAATTTCTGGAGGACCACCTCCTCGACCAATGGCGTCCCACAGGTGCTTCTGTGGGGGAGATCACGCACGAATCGGAGCGGCACGGGGACGCCTACGTGGAGTGGCTCGTTTCCCTGGCAAAAGGGGTCAATGTAGCCGGAGCAAGTCCTCTCGTGCTCGATTGTGCTCATGGTGCTGCCTTTGCCGTTGCGGAAGAACTTGTCCGACGATGCCGGTTGCCTGTGACTCTGGTCGGCGCGGAACCGGATGGCCTCAACATCAACGATGGCGTGGGCGTCATGTACCTTCCACATCTTGCCGAATCGGTCAAGGAAAAGGGTGCCGCTCTCGGAATCGCCCTGGACGGTGATGCCGACCGAGTCCTGCTTGTCGATAAATTCGGGAGAACTATAGACGGAGACATTCTCCTTTGGGTTTTGGCCCGTTGGCTGAAAGCGAAGAATTCTCTCGGGGCAGGTGTCGTCGCTACCGTAATGAGCAACATGGCCCTCGAAGAGCATCTGGCGCTGGAGGAGATTCCCGTTTTTCGTTGTCCCGTCGGCGACAAATATGTAGTGGAAACAATGCGTTCCAAGGGATCTGCTCTGGGAGGCGAACAATCCGGACACATCATTTCGGGCGAGCACGTGTCCACAGGTGATGGGCTTTGTACGGGTCTTCTTTTTCTTCATGCGATTTCCGAACTTGGCGAGGATGTCTCCAGCCTCGTGGATCGGTTTGACCGTTATCCCCAGCTTTTGAAGAACGTCAAAGTTCGCGACAAGAAGAAAACCATGGAGGATGCGCGCCTTCAGGATGTTCTTTCCCAAGCGGAGCGGAAACTTTGCGGTCTGGGCAGGGTTTTCGTCAGACCTTCCGGAACCGAGCCCTTTGTGCGTATCCTAGTGGAAGCGAAGGAAAAGGAAATGCTTGAGGACATTTGTATCGGTGTGGAACAGATCATTCGCCACATCGATCCTGTCGAATAGAGAACCCTGGAGCGGCTTCTTTTGCTTTTGCTGCCGCATGACAAAAGATGTCTCTCCTGAAAAAAGGTTTTCCCGGAAAAGGATTTTCTCGGGAAGGTTTTGGGTCGGAATTTCAACGCAATGTTGCGGGCCGAAAATGGCAGAGGAACCCGAAACATCGGTCAGCATCCTTGAGCCACTGTGGATGTCACTGGAGGAATGGTCATGACGACGCAAATGCAGGTCAGCAAATGTCTTTTCCCCGTAGCTGGACTCGGCACGCGTTTTCTTCCGGCCACGAAGGAGATTCCCAAAGAGATGCTTCCTCTCATCGACAAGCCGATCATTCATTACGGCGTCGAAGAGGCCGTTCTCTCCGGCTGTAAGGACATCGTGTTCGTCACGGGGAGGGGAAAACGGGCCATCGAAGACTATTTCGACAGGTCCTGGGAACTGGAGCAGCTTCTTGAGGCGAGAGACAAGTTCGATCTCAGGGACATGGTTCGAGATATCAGCCATATGGCCAGGTTTTCCTATGTCCGCCAGTGTGAACCTCTCGGGTTGGGCCACGCGGTTCTCTGCGGCGAGCAGGTCTGTGAAGGCGAACCCTTCGGTGTCATTCTTCCCGACGATGTCATGCTCGGAACACCACCCGTGCTCGGACAGCTCATTGCCGTACATCGCACATTCGGTGGTTCCGTCCTTGCCCTCCAGGAGGTCGCGCCTGAGGATACGCCACGCTACGGAATCGTGGATGCCGATCCCGTAGGAGAAGGAGTGTACAAAATACGGAATATGGTGGAAAAACCGTCCCTCTCCCAGGCGCCGAGTCGCCTTGCAATCATGGGGCGTTATGTCCTTTCGCCCGGGATTTTTCGGGAACTGCACGCCCTGAACCCCGGGGCGGGGGGAGAGTACCAACTCACCGACGCGATTCGGGCTCTTCTCGACAAGGAATCCGTCTGGGGATTCGTCTATCGGGGAAAGCGCCTCGATTGCGGTACCAAAGCCGGGTGGCTTCGAGCCACGACGATCATGGCCATGGAAGATCCCGAGACAAGGCAGATTGTTCTGTCTGCGCTTGAAGAAGGGGGGAATGTCCAATAAGGAATAAAGCGTGAAAGGTTTCCGTTTTCTTGTTTTCGCGCTGTGCGTGTCAAGCGCCTGAGCCCGTCTTGTCCTCGGGACTTTCGGGCTGACGAGGTCGGGGAAGAATCGAATTTTCGGCGGATGTCCCCGTGGGCTCGGGAGGAGCCCAACAAGATCCGGCACAAATGCGAAAAGTGATTTTCGCGACAAAAGCCGGATCATCCTTCTTGTCTCTGTTGTGTTGTGAAAGGGTGTTGTACGAAGTGTGTGGAATCGTCGGATACGTGGGTTTTCGTAATGCCGCCGAGGTCCTTTTAGATGGACTGCGACGGGTCGAGTATCGTGGCTATGATTCCGCCGGTCTGGCGGTACGGACGGAAAAGGGTTTGGAGATCGTCAAGGAAGTCGGAAAGGTCTCGGACCTCGAAGAGGCTGCGAGGGGAAGAAATCTCACGGGGTGTCAGGGAATCGGGCACACGAGATGGGCCACCCACGGTGGCGTGACGGTGACGAACGCGCACCCTCATGCGGACGGAGCAGGACGTTTTGCTCTGGTACACAATGGAATCATCGAAAACTACCTCGATCTTCAGGAAGAGCTTCACTCTCAAGGTGTTTGCTTCTTTTCCCAAACGGATACGGAGGTGATCGTACAGCTGCTCGCGCGCCTTCGCGCCGAGACGGACGACATGCCGGCCGCTCTTACGTTGCTGCAGCAGCGACTGAACGGTTCTTTCGCCCTGGCCATCATCGACGCCCAGGAGCCGGAATGTTTCTACTGTGTGCGTCGCGGCTCGCCATTGGTACTCGGCGTGGGGGTCGGGGAATGCTTTTGTGCCTCCGATGTGTCGGCGCTCCTGCCCTACACGAAGAACGTGGTCTACCTCGAAGAGGGCGACACCGCCAGAGTGTGCACGAAGGGCGTGGAAATATGGAACGAGTGTGGCGAGGAAGTGTGTAGGGAAATCGCGATCGTCGATTGGGATGTCTCCATGTCCGAAAAGGACGGATATCCCCATTATATGTTGAAGGAGATCAATGAGCAGGGGGCTGTGTTCCGTTCCACGCTGAAGGGGCGCATCACCGAAGGGCGTATCGATCTCTCGAACGATCTCGCTTGGGATATCTCCAAAGTCAACTCGTGGAAGAATCTGCACATCGTCGCCTGCGGAACGTCCTATTACGCCTCTCTCGTGGCCCAAAGGGCATTGGAGCAATGGACGGACTTTCATGTCGTGGTGGACGTCGCCTCGGAATATCGTTATCGCAGAATGAGGGCGGATGCCGGCACGCTGGCGGTGTTCGTCTCCCAGTCGGGGGAGACGGCGGACACGCTTGCCGCCCAGAGGAAAGCCCGCAGCGAGGGCGCGCACTGCCTGGCGATCACAAACGTCCGCGGTTCCACGCTGGCGAGAGAAGTGCACGATGTGCTTCTACTGAAGGCAGGACCCGAGATCGGCGTTGCCGCCACGAAAACATTTATGGGACAGATGGCGGCACTGTATCTTCTCGCGCTCTTTCTCGGCGAGACGAGGGGAACGTTGCCCGTCGCGGAAGCGAAACGCCTTGTGGAGGAGCTGCTTCACCTTCCCTATAAAGTTGAAACTGTTCTCAACAGGCAGGATGCCATCAAGGAAACTGCACGGAAATATGCGGAAAAACGAAATTTTCTCTATCTCGGAAGAGGCAACACGTATCCCGTCGCTCTCGAAGGTGCACTCAAGCTCAAGGAAATTTCCTATATCCATGCGGAAGCTTATGCGGCAGGTGAGATGAAACATGGCCCAATCGCGCTGCTGGAACCGGACGTCCCTGTCTTTGTGGTCGTACCCAGGAACAGTCTTTACGAAAAAACCCTCTCGAACATACAGGAGGCGAAGGCACGGCACAGCGCCATCATCGCCGTAGGGACCGACGGCGACACTCTTCTGCCCCATCATGCGGAGGACATTCTCTGGATTCCCTGGACGGACGAAGAATTTGTTCCATTTCTGGCGGTTGTTCCATTGCAATTGTTTGCCTATCACGCGGCAGTCTTGCGTGGGTGCGAAATCGATCAGCCGAGGAACCTCGCAAAAAGCGTTACCGTGGAATAATGAAACCCGGTTGCGCACGCGCGTGAAAATGCCGCTCCGGGGGCTGATCAGGGCATTCCTTGGACAAGCTTTCTCGGAACGGACACATGACAATCGCCGGCGCGATGGCGCCGGCGATTGTCATGTTTTTGGCGCAAAATATCCAAAACGGTGCAGTGCACGCTGTGTCTTGAGCTTCACGACTTCAGGGCGAAAAGGTTTTACGATAAAATCAACCGCACCGAAACGCAAGGCTTGGATCAATTTTTCTTTATCTCCATGACCGGAGACGACGATGAAAGGGATGTCTTTTCCTCCAGGCAATTCCCGAACTCGGGCCATGAAACGAAAACCGTCCATTTCAGGCATGATGAGATCGGTGAGCACGAGATTCGGAACCTGGGAGCGGACGACGCGCAACCCCTCCGCGCCATTTTCAGCCTCGAAAACGGCGCAGCCTATTTTCTCCAAAAGATGACGAAGACCTACGCGAATAACCGACGCGTCGTCGACAACAAGAACTTTCGGAGAGCCGGAAGCGTGTTGCGTTTCGGAGCGCTGTTTGATGTTGTTGTTTTCACTTGGAAGCGTTTGCGCCGGAGCTTCAGCCGGAGGTCCGGTGTGTTCCTGCGTTTTTTCGGCATCGGGGCTTTTGGGTAAAAGCATTTGGAGAACCTGTTCGAGGTTCGGAGGAAGAGCGAGGAGGTCGTCCAGACCTTGCATGCGCGCCCGTACTCGGGCGCGCAAAGTCCGCCATTCCGCACTGAATCCGAAAAAACGAGCGGAGGCAAAGGTGTCGTTGAGCTTGATCGCTGCGATGATCTGCCCGTAATCTTCTTCCGTTTCCCCGTGCCATGGAAAAAGGACCGCGTCACACGCCTCGGGCATCTCCTGCGAGCCGAGCGAAAGCTCCGTCAAGCTTTGTCCTTCGTGACATGAAATACCGCTGTTTTTCAATGTCGCCACGAGGAGGATTCGGAACTTTGAGTCATCCGAGATGATGCTGACATGTTTTGTAGGGTTCATGGTTTTTTTGCACGAGGAGATGTCATGGCAAGGGGAAAAACCAGATCGACCAGAGATTGCCGACGCCATGGAAGAGCATACCGGGAAAAATGTTTCCGTGGCGTTCTCGAAGCGCTCCCATGATCAGACCGGGAAAGAACGTCGTGAGAAAAAAGGGATCCGGCCGAAACAGCATGTGTGAAAGAGCGAAGAGAGCGGCAACCGTCACCACACGCGTCGTTCGGCCGAAAAAGGGGATGAAAAGTGTCTGAAGCCATCCCCGGAAAAAGATTTCTTCCGTAATCGCAGCCATGGAGCCCGCCGCGAATTGAGCGAGGAAGGCTGGGAACGCGACGTGTCTGGGCAAGTCCTGCCCTGGCCAATGAAGGGCGATCATCGTGAGAGGAACCAACGTCATCACACACACCAGGGCGACTTCTCCGCACATACGCCGGGAGCAGCGGGGAACAAGGCCATATTGTTCATAGGCTTCTTTTCTTGCGTGACACCAGAGGAAAGGGCCATATAACATCACGGCGACGGCTACGAATTGCGACATGTTCTCTGCTCCCATCAAAAACGTCCGAATTTCCTCTTATAATTCCCGATGCAACGGTCGATCTTTTCGTAAAAAAAGAGGACCGGCGGAACAGCCGGACCTCATTGTAAAGCATCGACAGACAATCACAAACAAGGAAATCCCGTATTTTGAAGAAAACGCTCTTTCCGGGTTTCCGACCGGGTGGTCCAACATTACATTCGATGTCAATGAATGGAAAGATGTGCGCCTTTCTGCGTCGTGTCACCCAGAAGACAGTGTTCGCATGTCCCATAGAGATAGACCTGCGAGTTTTCGACCTTGTGATGGAGATGGGGGAAAAAGGCACCCATGTTCCCCGTATCGAAGGGAACGTCTATGATGGCGCCACAGTTGGTACAGCGAAAATGTGCGTGGAATGTCGTTTCCGGATCGAAAAGGATCCGTTTGTCGTCGATCGTGAGAATATTGATGAGGCCCAAATCCGCCAACAACTGTGCCGTACCGTAGATCGTCGCATAGGAAATCGTGGGGAAAAATTGCCGGAGTTCGTTGCAAATGACGTCCGCCGAGGGGTGATCCTTTCTTCCGGCCAGAAGCTTCAAGATGGCGATGCGCTGAGCCGTGATCTTACCCCCGCTCGACTTAAGGCGCTGAATCCCTTCCTCTATGGCCCACATGGTGCACCTCCTGTATGCCAAGTTTTTCTTTTTGACATCATACGCATTATCGAGTACTTTTGCAAGTGTTTCAGGTTGAAGCAAAAAGCCTCGAAGAATTTCTTCGAAACGGACTTGACACAGGCGCGCGTGTTGTGGATATAATTGCTACCGCTTGTGTTGGGGTGTAGCCAAGTGGTAAGGCAGGGGACTTTGGATCCTCCACCGCTGGTTCGAATCCAGCCACCCCAGCCATTCCGGTGCTTTTTCCGGAAATGTCTTTCTGTGACGGCAACGTGGGGCTCCGTGTGGACCGGCCCCTCTTTTTTTGTGGGCCGAGGCGTACGCATGGCGCTTTTGTTGTCGTGTACTAACAACGTTCTTGTGGAAGAAAACCCCACATCGAATCGGGGGTATGCACATGAGAGAAAAAAGTTTCCCGGACATCGCCGCTCTTGTTTTGGCTGCTGGAAAGGGAACGAGAATGAAAAGCGACACCCCGAAAGTTCTTTTGCCGCTTTTGGGGGAGGCATTGCTTTCCTATCCTCTTGCAGCGGTTCGCGGAGCGGGATTGGAAAGCTGTGGTGTCGTTTTCGGACACGGGGCTCCCCGTGTGTGCGCCTTTCTGGAAAACGCGTTTCCGGCAGTGACGGGCATTCACCAGGAAGAACAACGTGGCACGGGTCATGCCGTTTCAGTTGCGCAGGGTTGGTGGAAACAGTTTCGTCACCTTCTCGTACTTCCCGGCGATTTGCCTCTTCTGCCTCCGGAAGCGTTGACTTCCCTTTGCCGGGAACACATCGCCAGGAACGCCGCATGCACATTTCTCACCATGTGTCTAGAGGACCCGACAGGGTATGGGCGTGTCGTAGAAAAGAACGGACGGATACGGATTGTCGAGGAAAAGGACGCTCTTCCGGAAGAAAAGACGGTCCGGGACGTAAACAGTGGAATCTATGTCTTCGACACCGTTCTCCTTGAGAAGGAGCTCGCCCTAATAAGCCCGGACAATGCCCAGAACGAGTACTACCTTACGGATGTGGTGGAGCGTCTTGGTGCGGCACAGCTTCCGGTAGTGATGGTTCGCTGGTCTGCCTCCCAGGATCTTTTCGGCGTCAACGATCCCGTGCAGCTGGCGGACGCGGAGCGGCGCCTTCGCGACCGTATACTCGGTGTATGGATGCGGAGGGGTGTTCGTTGTGTCGATCCCGCGTCGGTGTGGGTCGGGCCGAAAGTGACGCTTGAGGAGGATATCTTCATTGAGCCGAACGTTCAGATTTTGGGCGAGACGCGCATCGGAGCGGGAAGCCGTATCGGTACGGGATCCCTGGTGCGGGATTCAGAATTGGGGAAATGCTGTACTCTTGTGGCATATGTCGTCATTCAAGATAGTCGCGTCGAGGGGAATTCCCGCATAGGTCCTTTTGCGTTCCTTCGGGATGACACGACCATACGGGATCGTGCTTTAGTGGGCAAATTTGTGGAAATCAAAAAGAGCGACATCGGAGACGATGCAACAGTGCCTCATCTTTCCTACATCGGCGACGCGCACGTTGGGGCCGGGACGAACATCGGAGCCGGCACCATCACCTGCAACTACGACGGTGTGAAAAAGAACAGGACCATCATCGGTGACGCCTGTTTCATCGGGAGCGACACCATGC
>NZ_JARKPW010000212.1:0-13785 GCF_029975095.1 Aminiphilus sp. | reverse complement strand
CCGTAGTCCATGATGCGACATACGGGCGGACGCGCCTGGGGAGCGACCTCGACGAGATCCAGTCCACGCTCCTCCGCCATCGCCAGAGCTTCGCGCACAGGAGTGACGCCGAGCTTGACACCTTCCTCGTCGATCAGGAGAACTTCGGGGATCTTGATTTCCTCATTCACGCGGGGCTCCTGTTCCTTGTTTTCTATGGCACTTCACCTCCAAAAAGAAATAGGCCGGACACTCGGCCCGGCCTCAGTACACAAAAATCCGCATGGATTTTCGGGTTCCTGGCCAGTCAACAGCCGAAGCGTCGACAGGCGAGAGGTCGAACCTCTTCTTGAAAACGACATACCCGCACAGGAGAAGACATTAGCATACTCTTCCCCATCTGGCAAGCGGCACGAAAAAGCCGCCGTCCCGAGACACCGCTCAGGAGCCGGACGGCTCCGCCGGGACAGAAGGCACCATCGGCCCCGACGCGGGGGCTGAAGATTCCTCCGGCGCCGGTTCGGCCATACGGTAGGTTCCCGGCTTGAGATAGGGAAGCAGCGCATCGAGGACCTCTCGGTTCTGCAGGCGGTTCCCCCAGTCGATGAGGGCCATCAGATCCTCCGCCGTGCTCTCGCTTTTGAAGGAGAACCAGAGGCGGTTCAGACCGTCCGTCAGCAGATCCATGTCCTTCGAGATCTGCGCCAGGGAGATGAGGTGCTTCCCGACCTGCCGCTCCGCGATGTCCCGCACCATAAGCGCCTTTTTCGCCTCCTCCAACAGCGCTCGCTGGGCCTGGGGCGTTCTCGCCTGCATGGCCTCGGCGATGGTGCGGTCCCCTTTCATGCCCTGGCCGAGAAAAATCAAACCGAAGAGGGCGACCCCGGCGAGCAGGGCACCCACGCCGCGCTGCAACACCGGGCGCCGCAGCGTGCTCCAGGAAAGACGCTCCGGAAGCAGCACCGATGTGGCGAAGGCGAAGGCGGCGGAGATCCACAGGGCATTCTCGATCCTCCGAAAAGGCCTGGACCAGAGCGCGTCGAACCAGATCAACGCAAGCATCGCCAAGGCCCAGAGCGTCTCCAGCGGAATTTTCTCCCGTCGCACCACGATGCCGAGAAAGGCCCAGAGGAGCCACAAGAGAAGAGAGATCACCAGAAGCCCTCCCACGAGGCCGAACTCGGCGAAGAACTGCAGGTACTCGTTGTGGGCCCACATGGTGAACTTCCAGTCCCGGTTCGGAGAACGCTGAAGCATCTCTTTCTGGGCGTCCAGATAGTGCCACTTGAACTGCCCTAGGCCGACCCCCTTCAGGGGCTGCTGAGTGATCATGGTCCACGAGGTGGCCCAGATGTCGATGCGCCCTCCCACGGTCTCGGGATTTTTGAGCACATCCATCCACTTCGATTCCAGCGAACCGGCGCGCCCGGCGTTGAAGAGCACCGTCGCCAAAAGCCCCAGCGCGAGGAGGGAGACGATGCCCCCGAGGCGGCGCAGATGTCGCGCCTCCTCGTTCCGCCAGGTCACGAGGGCCATGACGGCCACGGCGACCCCCAGAGAGAGGATCGCCGCCCGGGTGGTGGAGCCCCAGAGCCCCCAGGCGTTGACGGCAAGGAGAAGGATGTTGGCGAGACGCACCGGCAGGGAGCGGCGGTAGGCTCCCTCCTCCCGGCCGTAGGCCACGTGGAGGTAGATGCTGTTCAGGCAGGCCATGGCCACCCAGAGACCGAACATCTCCTGCTGTCCCGTGTTGCCGATGTAGTTTCCCGGCGTGGGGAGGATGAAGGCGAAGGGGCCGCTCAGATTGCGGATCTGCAGCTCCGCGAAGATCACGTTGCATGCGGCGTTGAGGTTCGCCCCCCAGAGAATCCACCGGAAACGGTCCCTGGGAAGGAAATTGTAGCAGAGCACGTAGGCCGCCCAGAGGGAGGCGAAGAAAAACCACTCCCGGGCGAAGGTCGGAACGGACTTGATCTCCGTCCACAGGGGCTGGGCGGTGACATACAGGAGAAAGGCGAGCCAGATCCACCCGAAGGGGTCGATGGTGAAACGGACTTTTTCCGTTCCCTTGAAAGCCACCACAAAGCCGGCGACGATGCAGAGCACTGCCAGGGGAACGAGGGCCACCACCCATTTCATGAAATGGAGCGTCTGAAACCAGTTCATCCCCGAGTAGACGAGGTTGGGCACCGCGAGGGAAACGCCCATGCAGAGCAGACACAGCCACTGGAGCATCCCCTGGAGCGAGAGACCACCCTTCCCCGCGATTCCCGTCTCCGTCGGAGACACCTTGCTTCCCGCACTTTTCCTTTTCTGCGCCACGAACGTCACTCCCCGTTGTCCTGAAATTGCCTGTGGTATTCTACCATAAGAGACGGACACCCCGGGACCACGAACGCTTCCGTCCTTCCGCTCCCCGGCGTTTGCCGCGCTGCGAAAACGAGCGAGGCGGCCCGACAGGTTCCTCTCCAACGTGCTCGCGTTCTTCTCAAAACATGCAAAGAGGGACGGAATCGTTCCGTCCCTCTTGCTTTGCGGTCGTGCTCTTTTCCGGACATCCTGCGCACCCGCCGGAAAACCTTAAAAAACCCACGAAAACGCCCCTCGGCGGGGCCTCCCGTTCGTTCCTTCCGCCGTGCCGCGTCGCACCGTCCAGGGCGGCATCTCCCCGCACGACCGTCCCCCTTCGACTCCGAGGGGGGAAATTCACCTCCGGAGCGTTCGGCAGACCGTGTCCAGGAGCGTTCCGTCCCGGTACTCCACCACGGCCACGATGTGATCCTCGTCGTACTCCACCGGGCGGGGAACCCCCGTGAGGCGCTCCACTTCCTTCTTCAGGTCGGCGATGTCCTTCACGGGAAGGTTCGCCTTCAGCGCGGCCTCCAGCAGGTCCGCCCGGGCGGGGTTGATGCAGATCCCCCGTTCGGTGACGATGGCGTCCACGGTCTCCCCGGGGGTGATCACGGTCTTGACCGAGTCCTTGATGGTGGGGACACCGCCGCGGAACGAGGGCGCCACGACGATGGCGAGCTCGGCTCCCGCCGCCGTGTCGGCGTGTCCTCCCGAGGCACCCCGGAGCACCCCGTCGTTGCCGGTCATGACGTTCACGTGAAATTCCGGATCCACCTCCAGGGCAGCGAGGATCACCACATCCAGGTTGTGCACCAGACATCCCTTGTTCAGGGGATTCGCGTACCAGGAGGCATCGATCTCGATGTGGTCAGGGTTGCGCACCATCGATCCCGTCACCGCCGAATCGAAGCTCTGCACGTCGAACATGGCGTTGAAGAGCCCCTCTTCGAGCATGCCGGACATGAATCCCGAGATGCCCCCCAAACCGAAACTGCCCCGGATGCCCTTCTCCCGGAGATGCTCCCGCACGAAGGCCGCCACGGCGAGGCTCGCTCCGCCCGCGCCGACCTGGAAAGAGCACCCGGGCGCGAGCAATCCCGAGGCGGCCACGAGGTCGAAGGCGTTCTTCGCCACGCAGAGATCCACGGGATTCCGGGTGATCCGGGCCGCCCCCGTGGCGATCTTCGTCGGATCGCCCAGGCTGTCCACCACCACCACTTGGTCGACCAGATACTGCGGCACGGAGATGCGCGGGCGGACGGGATAGTCCATCAGGTCGTCCGTCAGGGCGATGACGTGCCTGGCGTGGCGCACGTCCACCTGAGCGTACCCCAGGGCGCCGCAGGCTGATTTGCCGATGCACCCGGTGAAGTTTCCCAGGACGTCGCAGGCGGGAGCCCCCATGAAGGCCACGTCGATGGCGATGCTTCCCTCCTCGACGGCCCGGGCCCGCCCGCCGTGCGTGCGTATGACCACGGGAATTTCCAGCTCCCCTGCCGAGACGGCCCTGCCGACCTCCCCGCGAAGACCCGAGGTGTGCAGGCGGGTCACCACTCCCCGCCGGATGTAGTCCGCCACGAAGTCCGCCGTGTCGGGGAGGGAACTCGGCGCGAGGGTGAGATCGCGGAAGCCCATCTCGTCCAGTGTGGCGAGCACCAGCGACATGAGTGCATCACCGTTGCGGAAATGATGGTGAAAGGAGATGGTCATGCCGTTCTCCAGGCCGGAGCGGCGGACCGCCTCCTTAAGATCCGGCGCGACCTTGTTCCGGGACGGCGGCGTGGCCTTCAGGGGCGCGCAGATTCTCGGTCGCTCCCGCCTCTCCGCGATTTTCGCCATGGCACCGGCGTAGGGCTCGAAGGAGCCGATTCCCGGTACATCCGCGGGCACGAAGCGCCCGATGGCGTTTCGAACCATCTTCGCCCGTCTCATGCCATCTCGTCTCCCTTCATGCCGTAGAGAACCCCCAGATCCAGAAGCCGCTGAGCCCTGACCACGATGGGGCCGTCCACCATTCTTCCGTCCACGAGCAGAACACCCTTTCCCTGCCGCTCCGCCTCTTCCGCGGCGGTAACGATGCGCCAGGCCCTCCGGAATTCCCTGGGGTCGGGGCGGAACGCCTCGTGAATGACCGGAATCTGGCTGGGATGAATCGCGGCCTTCCCGGTGAACCCCATCTCGACAATCTGCTTCGCCTCCGCCGCGAGCCCCTCGGGGTCGTCCACGTCGGTCCACACCGTATCGAAGGCGGCGATACCCGCGGCTCTCGCGGCCATGACCACCCGCCCCCTGGCGTAAAAGAGTTCCCACCCCTCCCGAGTCTTCTGCACCCCCAGATCGGCGGTGAGATCCTGTCCGCCGAGCGTGAGGGCCTTCACCCTCGGCGAGGCCGTGGCGATCTCAAAGGCGTGCTCCAGCCCCCTCGCCGTCTCCAGCATGGCATGGATACCCACGGTACCGGCCTCCATGCCGTGGCGCTCCTCGATGGTCGTCATGAGTGCGTCCGCCCGAAGGACATCTCCGGGACTCTGACACTTGGGCAGTCGCACCGCCGAGGGCCTCGCGGGAATGATCTCCTCCAGGTCCGTCTCGAAATAGGGTGTGTCGGCACCGTTGATCCGCACCGTCACCTCCACGCGGCCGAAATCGAGAACCCTGAGGAAGTGCGCCACCAGCCGCCTCGCCGCGTCCTTCTCGGCCACCGCCACAGCGTCCTCCAGATCGAGCAGGACGCTGTCGGCGCCAAAGACCGGCGCGTGCTGGAGCATTCCCGGCGAATTGCCCGGCATGTAGAGCATGGATCTGCGCGGTTTCACGAACGTCACTCCTTCCGCAGGGCCCGCTCGAGTGCGATTTCGAGCCGCGCCCGCAACGTCGCCTCCAGGGCACCCTGATCCGAAATCTGCACGCGGAGACAGGGAGTGCCGTAGCGCTCCAGGATCTCCCGCACCATCGCCTCGGTCCGCTCCGCGAAGAGTCCTCCGTTGCCGCTCCGGTACTCGAAGGAGAATTCTCCGCTCGGCGCCAGAGTCACGAGACAATCCGAGGATTCCAGCGTTCCCGCCTGAGCCGCCTCGTAGCGCATGTTCTCTCACCATCCGTTCCGAAAATCTTGTCAGAACATTTTCAACGCCTCTGTTCCCATTTGACAAAAAAACGAAAGCCTCTAAAATGGATTTTGTGAACGGTATCCCGTATCCTGGATGCATCATAGTTCTTCTGACGGTTTTTCGCAACAAGCTCCGGAGAAGATCTTTTTTCGTCCATACGGGAGAAACCCTTCCGCCCCATGAACGAGGGAACTGTTTCTGCAGGAAAACGGGTTTTGCATGGCAAGAGAGCGGCCTTCCCAATCCTGCCGCTGTGGCACATCAAAGAGGTTCCAGCAGTCGCTCATCGCTTTCCAGAAAAACGCTTCCTCAGGCAAAAAAACAAAAACTTTTCACTCCTATCCATCGTGCGGGAGGGATTGTTTCATGACCATGTTGGACACCTTCGATCCGGGATCCGTCAAGCCCATCCGCGACATGATCTACGACCGCCTCCGCGAAGCCGTCTTCAACGGAGAACTCAAACCCGGAGACCGCCTCGTCGAGAGCGAGCTGGGAGACCGGATGAGCGTGAGCCGCACACCCGTACGGGAAGCCCTGCGCAAGCTCGAAATGGAGGGCATCGTCGAGTACCTTCCCCGCAAGGGCGTCGTCGTGAAAGGCTTCTCCCGGGAGGACATCATCGAGATCTACTCCATCCGACAGGCTCTGGAAGTCATGTCCACACTCGCCGCCGCCGAGCGCATCACTCCGGAGGAACTCGCCTTTCTCCGGGCCTGTCTGGACAGCGCGGAACGTCACATGGCCTGCGGCGACAACGAAGCGGTCTTCAAGGACCACCAGGAGTTCACCGACGCCCTCATCGCCAGCTCGAAAATGCCCCGGCTCATTCAGCTCATCGGAACCTACCGGGAGTACCTCCACCGCTTCCGCAGGATCACTCTGGGTAAAAAGCCGCGTCAGACCGACGTTCTCGTGCAGCACCGGGCCATTCTCGACGCCGTCGCGGAGAAAAATCTCGCTGCGGTAGAGCACCTCGTGAAAGCCCATCTCCAGACCGCCCTCGACGCCTACCTCGTCTCCCTGGAAAGCGAGGCATCCGGCAACCGCGAGGACAAAGGCGAAGACGAATGGGAAACGTCTCCCGAAAAATACTCCCCTGTCTCGTCACGCTAGCGCCGGTGGTACATCCCCACTCCCGCACGAAGCCGTATCCGTCGGCACGAATGCGACTTCCGGGGACGGAGAAACCCCGAAGACGGCGCTTCACTCTCCACGACATGCAGGAAACATTGTCGTGCGTTCTCTCAGATCAGAGGTGAAAGGGGTTGGTGCACGGAAGAAGTCTCGCGTTACGCCATCGCGGAGGGGATTCTGTTTTTTCGGCATCGCGGAAGGCGCTTTGCGCCGAGGCGAATGACCCTGTTCGGAGGTGACACCAGCATGAGACGTTCGATTCTGCTCCTCCTGGCACTGGCGGTACTGTTTGTCGCCGGAGCCGCTTTCGCAAGCGACTATCCTTCCAAGCCCTTCGAGTGCATCGCTCCTGCAGGTCCCGGCGGCGGCTGGGACACGACCATGCGCATGGCCACCAAGGTTCTCACGGAAGAGGGGTTCGTGAAATCCCCCATGCCCGTGATCAACAAACCCGGCGGCGGCGGCGGCGTAGCCCTCGCATACGTGCAGAAGAAGGCCGGCGATCCCTATTCCCTCATCGTCTACTCTCCCCCTCTTCTTCTCATCAACCTCACCGGCCAGACCGAACTGAGCTACAAGAACCTCACCCCCATCGCCATGCTCATCAATGACTACGGCGCATTCGCCGTTCCCAAGGACTCGCCCTATCAGTCCATGACCGACGTGATCGAGGCGCTGAAGAAGGATCCCAAGAGCGTCAAGATCGGCGGCGCCTCCTCTCCGGGAAGCATGGACCATCTCCAGATTCTTCAGGCCGCTCATGCCGCGGGCGTCTCGGGCCTGAAGGAGATCGCCTACATCCCCTTCCAGGGCGGCGAGAGCCTCGCGGCTCTTCTCGGCGGCCACGTGGGCGTCCTCTCCACGGGCATGGCGGAAGTCGTGGGTCCCCTTGAGGCCGGTGACATCCGGGTCCTCGCCGTGACCTCCCCCGAGCGCATCGCCGAGGGCCCTCTTGCGGCAGTGCCCACCCTGAAGGAACAGGGCATCGACACGGTGTTCATCAATTGGCGCGGCATCTTCGGCGCTCCCGACATGCCCCAGGCGGAGAAGGCCTTCATGGAGGACGCCCTGGGCAAGATGGTTCAGACGGCCTCGTGGGACGAGATCTGCAAGCGCAACGGCTGGACGAAGGCCTTCATGGGTTCCTCCGATTTCGCGACCTTCCTCGAAAAGACCAACGAGGAGTACAAGACGCTCCTCACCGAGATCGGCCTCTACAAGCAGGCCCAATAGTCGGACAACACGCTCTCCGGTCGCCTGCGGCCCGTCTGCCCACGGGCCGCAGGGCCTTCGGTCCCCCGGCTTGCCGAAAGGGACATTCAGACAATCCATGAGGTGATGCCATGCGACGCGACACGATAGTGGGACTCGTCTCCCTCTGTTTCGGAGCGGTTTATACGATCCAGGCGTTTCAGTTGCCCAAGGCCGCGATAGGCAATCCCTGGGCTCCCATCTACTTTCCCGCCACCCTGGGCGTCCTGACGATGCTCCTCGGCCTCGCGGTTCTCCTGGTGGACCAAAAGCGCGCCGCGGCGGGACACAGGGACAAAGCGGGCAAGGCCAAGGATCCCGGCTACTGGATCCTCACGGGAGGCACAATTCTCCTCTCCTTCGCCTATGGTTTCCTCTTCGAACACATCGGCTTCATCCCCTCGACGCTGCTCTTTCTCGGAGGACTGCTCTTTCTCGTGAACGGCAAATCGGCATGGAAGCTCAATGGCATCATCACGGTCCTCTTCACTCTCGGGCTGTGGGTGGTGTTCGTGAAAGCCTTCCAGATCAATCTCCCCTAGGGCGGAGGCGAGGACATCATGGACATTCTGCAGAGCCTTCTTTACGGATTCTCCGTCGCCGCAACGCCGATAAACCTGGCCTACATGGCCTTCGGCAGCGTTCTCGGCACGGTTCTCGGCATGCTTCCAGGTCTGGGGCCCTCCACGGGAGTGGCGCTCTTTCTCCCCCTCACCTACGCCATGAGGCCCGAGACAGCGCTCATCACCATGTGCGCCATCTACTACGGAGCCATGTTCGGCGGCTCCCGAAGCTCCATTCTGCTCAACATCCCCGGCGACGGCGCCGCCGTGGCCTCCTGCTTCGACGGCTATCCCATGGCACAGAAGGGGCAGGCCGAGGCCGCCCTTGCCATCTCCGCCATCGCCTCCTTCATCGGCGGATTGCTTTCCGCCGTGGCTTTCGTGGCCCTGGCGGTCCCCATGGCCCGCTTCGCCCTGCGATTCGGCCCCCCGGAGTACTTCACGCTCATGGTCTTCGCCCTGGCGGCCACCGCAGCCATCTCCAAAGAAGCCCTCCTCAAGGGAATGATTTCCCTCCTGATCGGACTCATGATCACCACCGTGGGCATCGATCTCCAATCGGGGGTGCAGCGCTTCACCTTCGGCCTTCCGGAGCTCCAGTCGGGCATTGATTTCGTGGTGGTCATCATCGGCGTCTACGGCATCGGCGAGGTGTTCAAGAACTTCGAGACCATCAAGGCCAAGGGCGCCCAGGCGATCCAGAGAAAGTTCGGCCGCATCTGGATCTCCATGGAGCAGTGGAAACGGAGCTGGATCCCCATTCTCCGCCAAACGCCCGTGGGCTTCCTCATCGGCATCCTCCCCGGGGCGGGCGGAACCATCGCCGCCATGATGGCCTACAACAACGAGAAACAGCTCTCCAAGCACCCCGAAGAATTCGGCAAGGGCGCCGTCGAAGGGCTCGCCGCCCCCGAAGCGGCGAACAATGCCTGCTCCATCGGCGCCATGATCCCCATGATGACCCTGGGTGTGCCGGGATCGGGCACGACCGCAGTCATGCTGGGAGCCCTGCTGATCCTCGGCCTCCAGCCCGGCCCCCTGCTCTTCCAACACCATCCGGACGTGGCCTGGGGCGTCATCGCCAGCCTCTTCCTCGCGAACGTGGTCTGCGCGATCATCAACATCCCCCTTGCGGGTGCCCTGGTGCGGGTTCTCTCGGTGCCCCCCCGTATTCTCTACCCGCTGGTGATCGTCCTTGCCCTTCTCGGGGTCTACACCATCAATTACAGCGTCATGGAGTTTCACATCCTCGTCCTCTTCGGTCTGGTGGGGTACTTCATGAAATCCTTTAAGATCCCCACGGCGCCGCTGATCCTGGCCGTGGTGGTGGGACAGTCCATGGAACAGTCCTTCCGCCAGTCCCTCATGCTCTCCGACGGGGCACTGTCGATCTTCGTGCGCTCCCCCATCTGCATCACTCTTCTCGCGCTTGCGGCCGTCTCCATCGCGTGGCCCTTCGTCTCGGACATGATCAAGAGGAAAGAGCCTCCTAAACCCGCCCACGCTCCTGCGGCACCGGAGGAATAATTCCGGCGGCAAAATGGACGGGACCGGACACTGGGGGAAAAAATCCGGAAAACGGGAAAAACTCCCGGGCGGCCGCAAAAAAGGCCCCGGGGCATGACAAAGCAAGGGGCGATGAAACGAGGATCTCTTCCTCGTTCCGTCGCCCCTTGCTCTGTCATGCCTTCGCCGCCAAGCGGAGCCGGCTCCGCCATCCGCCACAGCCCAACTCCCCCTTCGGGGCCGCCCGGGCCGAACGGACGCTCACAACCTGCGCCCCGCGAGCAGCATATTTTGTGCGGTTGCTTCACCCGCTTCCGCACACAACGGCCCCCCGGAAACAGCCTGAGATGCGCCGCCGAACACTGTGAAACCTTTTTACATACAACGTGACGCCGGCGACTGCACACACCTGACGTACACACCGGGGAAAGACCTTGCCGCACCATCCTCCGCCAGCCGAGCACAACACCGATCCTGGAAAACGCCGTGGACCCGGAGCCGGGGCTCACCCCTTGACGATTCTGGTTCCAGCGCTGCCCTTCAGGGCCTCCACAGCCTGTTCGAGGTTGGCGATGAGCGCGAAAGCACCGCCATTCTCCACGAAGCGAAGTGCCGCCTCGACTTTGGGTCCCATGCTTCCCGCACGAAAATGTCCCTCCGCCGCGAGCCTTCTCAGCTCTCCCGCCGTAATCACCCCGAGCTTTTTTTCATCGGGTTTTCCGTAGTGCACGCACACGTTGGGCACATCGGTGAGGATGACAAAGGCCTGGGCGTTCACCTGCTGCGCCAGCCGTTCCCCCGCGAGATCCTTGTCGATCACCGCCTCCACACCATGAAGGAGGCCATCGTCCCTTCGGACGACCGGAATGCCTCCGCCTCCGGAGGCGATCACCACCGCACCGCGGTCCACGAGACCCCGGATGACATCGCTTTCCACAATTCCCTTCGGGTCCGGCGAGGGAACCACCCTGCGCCAGCCTCGTCCCGCATCCTCGATCCAGCTTTCCCCGGACAGTTCCATGCGCCTTCGGGCCTCCGCCTCGGTGAAGAAGGGCCCCACAGGTTTTGTGGGATGGGAGAACGCTGGATCACGGGGATCCACCTCGACCTGGGTCACGACACACACAGGAGGATGCCCGGAGATACCGAACTCCGCCATGATGTTTCGCAGGCTCTGGCAAAACATGTACCCGATGAACCCTTGAGTTTCGGCCCCACAGACATCCATGGGCATGGGCGGCACCTGCCGGCTTCCGAGTTCGTTCTGAATGAGCACCGCTCCCACCTGCGGCCCGTTTCCGTGGGTGAGAACCACCTCATATCCGGCCCGGAGCATTCCCGTCACCTGCTCACAGGTGGCGTGGACATTCCGCATCTGTTCCTCCGCCGTCCCCTTCTGTCCCCGCTGTAGAATCGCGTTTCCTCCAAGCGCCACGACGACCCTCTGCGACACGCTCATCCCTCCAGAAATCCGCGAATGGAAGTACTCCCTCTTATTCTATACCCTGAGGTCTCGGCAGGATACATGTCCTTCCATTCGAAATGAACTCTCCGGCGCTGTCGATACAGCGAGAGACACCCCCTCAGAACCGGCCATTTCCTCCCCATGCTCGCTTCTGCGCATACTCTTCACAAAGCATGATTCCGGGACATGCCCGGCGCGTGTCCTTTTTCGCGCGAAGGCACCTCAAGAGGACATGCGACACTCCCGGAAAAAACCGGACAATCACCGACGGCCGCAGCACGCCACAACGGAGATTTTCCGACCCTGCGCACGCAACGCAGCGCGGTACCGGCCGCAAAAACGCTGGAGGGCGAGAAACGAAAGAGCGGGTCCATTGCGGACCCGCTCGCGCACCGAGCTTTTCGAAGAGAGGCGGAAGAACTCCACTGCCAAGGGAAGCGGGCACGACACCGGGCCGCCGGAGACCGCAGCGTCCGCCCCGGCCGCAGCGCCACTCCCGCCGAAGGAGCGCGCAAGCGACGGAGAGACGCTACTGCTCCATGATCTCCTTTTCCTTCTCCTCCAGAATCTGATCGATCTTTTTGATGAACTCGTCGGTCATCACCTGAATCTCCTTGAGGAATTTATCCCGGGCATCCTCGGTGATGACCGTGTCCTTTTCCATTTTCTTGAAGGTCTCGTTGCCTTCTCTGCGCAGGTTGCGAACCACCACCCGGGCTTCCTCGGCATATTTCCGGACGAGCTTGGTGAGGTCCACCCGCCGTTCCCGGGTGAGTTCGGGAAGGTTGATGCGGATATTCTCTCCGTCGTTCTGGGGAGTGACCCCCAGGGGGGAGGCGAGGATCGCCTTCTCGATGGCCTTGAGGGCCGTCTTGTCCCAGGGAGCGATGAGAATCTGACGGGGTTCTGGGGTTGTCACGGTTCCCATCTGCTTGATCGGGGTGGTGGCTCCGTAATACTCCACCTTGATTTCCTCAACAAGGGCCGGATGCGCTCGACCGGTACGCACTCCAAGCAGTTCGTTCCGAAAGAAATCAATGCTCTTTTCCATGCGTCCACGCAGATCTTTAATCGCAGCGTTCGGCATTCCCGTCACTCCTCTCCTACGATACCAGCGTGCCCGTCCGTTCACCCTCTACGAGCAGTTTCCTGAGATTGCCCTTCCGAAGGATGTTGAAAACGATGATGGGGATCTTGTTCTCCATGCACAGGGAAAACGCAGCGGCATCCATAACCCTGAGCTGCATCCGCAACGCGTCCAGATAGGTGAGATGCGACAGAAGACGTGCCTCCGGATGCGTCTCGGGGTCACTCTCATATATACCATCCACTTTGGTGGCCTTCAACAGGCAATCCGCATTGATCTCCGCAGCCCGGAGCGCCGCCGCCGTATCTGTGGAGAAATAAGGAGAACCCGTTCCGGCGGCGAAGATGACGATTCGCCCCTTTTCGAGGTGGCGAAGAGCCCTGCGGCGAATGAAGGGTTCGGCGAGCTGGCGCATTTCCACCGCCGTCTGCACTCTGGTCGGCGTACCTATCTGTTCCAGGGAATCCTGAAGGGCAAGAGCGTTGATGATCGTCGCCAGCATACCCATGTTGTCCGCCTGGGCACGCTCGACACCCTTCCGTTCCGCCTCGGCACCGCGGAAGATGTTGCCGCCCCCGACCACGAGGGCAACCTCGATGCCCGCCCGGCCGATCTCGGCAATCTCCTCCGCCATGGCCGCGACGGTGTCGAAATCCAGACCGAACTTCTGGTCACCCGCAAGCACTTCTCCGGAGAGCTTCAGCAGAACACGTTTGAAAGAGGCCATCGCACACCCTCCTCGCCTTCGCGACATTCCAGCCGTCACGAGAAGCCCATGAAAAAAGGGGCGGAGAAAAAAGATCTCCGCCCCTCGTCTTTCCTCTGCCGCTATTCCCCGATGGAGAATCGGGAAAAACGACGGACGACGATATTCTCTCCCAGCTTGGCAATGTTCTCGATCACGAGATCCTTGATCTTCCGGTCCGGATCGCGGATGTAGTTCTGTTCGAGAAGGCACGTGTCCTCGTAGAACTTCTTGACGCGCCCCTCGGCGATCTTCTCCACGATGTGCGCGGGCTTTCCCTCTTCGAGAGCCTGGTTCTTGTAGATCTCCCTCTCTCTCTGGAGGTCCTCCGCAGGTACGTCCTCGGGAAGGACGTACTGGGGATTCGCTGCGGCGATGTGCATGGCGATTTCGTGTCCGAGGGTGAGGAATTCGTCGGTGCGGGCCACGAAATCGGTCTCGCAGTTCAATTCCACCAGGGTGCCGATCTTGCCCGTGGTGTGGATGTAGCTGAAGATTCTTCCTTCGGAAGCGGTACGACCGGCCTTTTTCGCCGCCTTGGCCAGTCCCTTTTCCCTGAGATAGTCCACAGCCTTTTCGACATCGTCATT
>NZ_JARKPW010000206.1:0-19177 GCF_029975095.1 Aminiphilus sp. | reverse complement strand
GGGCTCCAGGGCCTGGGCCGCCTTGGCAAGGCGCGGGTCCTCGTCGGCGATGGCTTCGAGACTCGCCTCGAAGGCACGGATCGCCGTGTCGATCATCTCCTGGAACTCCTGGATTCCCATTTCGGAGAACTTGACGCCGTGCTCGATCTTGTACTCGTAGAGTTCGATGAGATTCTCCGCGTGATCTCCCACGCGCTCCACGTCTCCCACACCGTTCACGTAAGAGGAAAGCAGCATGGACAGATCCTCCGGAAGAGTCCGCCAGACGCCTGCGGCATAGCGGGCGATCTCGCGGTTCAGTTCGTTCACGACCTTCTCCGTCTGGTACACCTCCTGGACCATCTGAACGTTGTCCTCCAGGAAGGCCCGCCGCACGTTCATGAGCATCTCCTTGGCGAGATGCCCCATGCGGACCAGCTCCTTGCGCACTGCGTCCACCGCCGCCGCGGGCGATGCGTCGATGAGTTTGGGGTCCAGATAACGGGGCCCCATGTCGAGAACGCTGTCGTCCCCGGGAATGAGGCGCTGCACGAGGCGTACGAAGGGCGAGACGAAGGGAAGAAAGAGACAGGTGTTGAGGGAATTGAAGAGGGTATGGGCGTTGGCGATCTCCCGACTCGGATCGGCGGAAGTGAGAAGAACCAGGTGTTTGAAGGGTGTCAGGAACACGAGAAAGATCGTCACGCCGATGAGATTGAACAGCACATGGGCCGCCGCAGCCTGTTTGGCCGCCCGTTTGGACCCCAGAGAGGCAAGGACGGCGGTGATGGTGGTCCCGATGTTGTCCCCCAGCAGAATGGGAATCGCCGCATCCAGGGAGAGCAATCCCTGGGAGGTCATGGCGATGGTCAATCCCACCGTGGCCGAACTGGATTGGACAACCATCGTGAGAAGCGTTCCCGCGAGGACTCCCAGAACGGGGTGGTGGCTGAAGGCGAGGAAAAAATCTTTCCTGTCCCGGAGAAAGGACATGGCCGCCTCCATGTTCTGCATGCCCAGAAAGAGCAGGCCGAACCCCACCATGCCGTTCCCCGCGTAGCGCTGATGCTTGGTGCGTCCGAAAACCGCGAGGATCATGCCGATTCCCACGATGGGGAGCGCGAAGTCCTTGATCTTGAAGGCGATGAGCTGGGCGGTCACCGTGGTGCCGATGTTGGCCCCCATGATGACTCCCACGGCCTGCTTGAGCGTCATAAGCCCCGCGTGGACGAAGCTCACGGTCATCACCGTGGTGCCGCTGCTGCTCTGAATGAGCACCGTCACGAGGGTCCCCACGATGACCCCCCGGACGGGCGTACTCGTCAGCGAGGCGATGAGACGCCTCAACCGGTCTCCCGCAAGATCCTGAAGAGATTCCCCCATGAGCTTGATGCCGAAGAGAAAAAGCCCCACTCCTCCGAGAATCTGGAACCAGCCTGCCGTCGTCACGGAATTCCCTCCAGATCTGAAAAACCTCTACGTGCGCGCCCGGGCGCGGGCGCGCACGGCGGGCACGCCTATTCCTCCAGAACGGTCACGAGAGGAACCACCACCGGTGCGGAGCGGGCATAGCCCTTCATGACGCCCCGAACGCGAGATCTAATGCCCTGGGCGACGTCTTCGAGAGAGCGCTCCTTCTTCTTCGCCGCGGCCTCCGTCGCGGCGAGCACCGCCCCCTCGATCTGCCGGTACAGTTCCCGGGCATCCCGGAAATGGACGCATCCCTGGCTCTCCACGGTGGGGCCGGCCTTGACCCGAAAGGCCCGATCCACCACCAGGGAGACCGCGAGAACTCCTTCCTCAGCAAGTTCACGGCGCTCCTTGAGGAGACTTCCCTCCATCTCCCCCAGCGCTATGCCGTCCACAAGAATCGACCCGGAGGGAACGGAGTCCCGGACCTGGGCCTTGTCCGGAGCGATACGGAGCACATCCCCCACATGGAGGACGAACACGTTCTTTCCGAGAACGCCCATCTCCTCCGCGAGCTGGGCGTGACGCACCTGGTGCCGGAACTCGCCGTGCACGGGAACGAAGTACTTGGGACGCACCATGCTGAGCACGAGCTTCAGCTCCTCCCGTGCAGCATGTCCCGAGACATGGACTTCCTTGTCCTGTTCGTAGATCACCTCGCAGCCGCAGGCGAAAAGACGGTTGATGGTGCTGCTCACCAGCTTTTCGTTGCCTGGAATGGGCGTGGCGTTCACCACCACGAGATCCTTCGCGCCCAGGTTGAGAAAACGGTGTTCCCCCTTGCTCATGAGCACCAGGCCCGAGAAGGGCTCACCCTGGCTTCCCGTGGTGAGCACCGCCACACGGTTCGCGGGATGGCTGTCCACCTCCTGGAGCGGCAGGAACACCTCGTCCGGAGCCGTGATGTATCCCAGCTTCCGGGCCAGCTCCACGTTGTTGATCATGCTCCGCCCCAACAGTGCGATGCGCCTGTTGAAGCGGATCGCCGTGTCGATTGACTGCTGCACCCGGTGCAGGTTGCTCGCGAAGGAGGCCATGATGATCCGCCGCGTCTTGTGGAGCCGGAAGATATTGTCCAGCGTCTTCCCCACGACCCGCTCCGACGGTGTGAATCCGGCGCGTTCCACGTTCGTCGAGTCCGAGAGCAGGAGGAGTACACCCTTTTTGCCCAGTTCCGTGAAGGCGTTGTAGTCGGTGAGCCTTCCGTCGATGGGGGTGGGGTCCAGTTTGAAATCCCCCGTGTGCACCACCGTTCCCAGGGGCGTCTCCACCGCGAGTCCCACACCGTCGGGAATGGAATGACACACGGAGATGAAACGCACGGTGAAACACCCCAGCGAGAGTTCATCCTCGGCCCTCACCTCACGAAGATCCGCGTCGAAAGCGGGCAGTGCCTCCTCCAGCTTGTGCTCCACCATGCCCAGGGTCAGTTTCGTCCCGTACACGGGACATCCCAGCTTGGGAAGCACAAAGGGAAGCGCCCCGATGTGGTCTTCGTGGCCGTGGGTGAGAATGAGCCCCCGAATGCGGTGCTTGTTGTTCTCCAGATACGTGATATCGGGAATCACGAAATCGATGCCCAGCATCTCCTCGTCGGGGAACTTGAGTCCCGCATCGATGACGAGCAGATCCTCCCCGTACTCCAGGACATGCATGTTCTTGCCGATCTCCCCGAGACCCCCCAGAGCAAAATAGCGCAGTTCCTCTCCCGCGGCGGATTTTCTTCGAGGCCGTCGCCGCCTCGTGCGTGCATTGCCCATAGACCCTCCTGTATTCCCGGTGTGTTCGTCCTGCGGTTCTCGAAAAAACACCGCTTCCGTCCGTTTCTCTACACTCCGAAGGGCGATGCGGCTCCGGCAAAGAAGCCCTGCGCCGCCCCGATCGTTCCTCGTCGTTTTCTCTTCCGTGCTGGGTACCGCCCGTAACGCGGGATGCCCCCGAAGGTCGACTCGGACACACCAAAAGGGGAGGGTGACCCCAGGTCACCCTCTCCACATTGTGTCCCGACGAAGTGATTGTACCACAGAAGCCTCTTCCAAAAAGCCCGCAACCGTCCGGTCCGTATTTCTCCGCCGAAACACCGCGACGGCGGGAACGAGGATGATCTCTTCATCGGGGGCATTTTCGAGCTCATGGACGAACGGTATTCCCGAGTGTTGTCCAAACTCGTTCTTCGGGGAATGGTGGACAACGCCAAGAAGGGCTTCTTCAGAAGGACAGGGAAGAGGCGGCGGAGTTCATTCAAGGACTCGTGCGGGAATCGGAACCGGAAGCGCTGTGCCGGTTCCTGAAGCGCCCTGACTTCCAGATACGAATAAAGCCGGACAAGTCTGTGACGATCACAGCTAATCCGGCTTATCTCGTTTCTGAAACGGTTTCTCGGTTCGCAGCAAGGAAAATTTGGCAGTCCCTAGGGGATTCGAACCCCTGTTACCGGGCTGAGAACCCGGCGTCCTAGGCCTCTAGACGAAGGGACCGTTTGCCGTGCTGGCTGGGGAACGTGGACTCGAACCACGACTGCCTGATCCAGAGTCAGGTGTCCTGCCAATTAGACGATTCCCCACCATTCCCCCTGTGCGGAACGCCTCCGCAGCGACGGCGCCGCACTACGCGAGGCATTCTAGCAGGGATTTCGGGATGTCGCAAGGGGGCGATATAGATTTTCAAAAGTCGGAAAAGTCAGACTATAGGAACCCCTGAACAAGCTTCTCGAAAAATGTTCACAGCGGGAGAAAAAGTGGAAATGCCCCGTAAAGACCACGTTTCCCGGACTCATGGCAGCGGAAAGGAGGAATTATCTCCATCTTCCGATGAACCAATCCGGACGTAAAAGAGAAGCTTCCAGCGCGGCGAGTCCGTTTCTCCCGGTGCCCTTGGGGAAAAACGGAGACGTAAAAACGTGGATCGCCGCAAAAGTCCCGCGCCCCGTCATTCGACGAACGCCCCAAAGCGCTCCAGCGCACCCCGAAAAGACCGGAGTGCGCTGGAGAGGCCGGAGAAACGAGGTCTCCGGCCTTACACCAACAGCGGTGTGAGCAGCGACGCCACAACCCCCGCGGTGATGACGCGCATGACGGCACCGAGGACGGCGGCCCCCATGGCCTCTTTCTCGGAGAGGTCCGTGCACTCGGACCAGATGGTGGGAATCTGGCCGAAGATGACCGAGAAGGGGAAACCCGAGGCGCTCAGCACGAAGGAGCCGATGACGAGATTCGGAGGGAGCGTGGCCGCCACGTCCTTGAGCTGGGCCATGGCCAGCGTGGGCGATGCGAGAAGAGCCACGGTCCCCGTTGCGGGGTCGATGTTGAGGAAGGTGAGCATCGCCGTGAGCCCCTTTTCGATGTACGCCCAGGCTCCCACGAAATCGAGGGCGCCGATGAGCGCAAAAACCGCCGCCGCCGCGGGAATGATGAGGAGGAAGAGCAGCGATGCCCCCTCCTTCGCCGCGCCGAAGATGGTCTGCAGAGGATCCGTCGTGGGGGTGAACCGGGGCAGGTCGTCGAAGGGAACGGATTTGGTGTTCCGCCAGAGGGTGAGCCGCAGGAGCCAGGGGACCACCACGAGAGGAGCGAAGACCGCGATGAGCACCACGAGATAAGCCTTGACGCCCACGGCCGTGAGCGCGACGAGCCCGAACATGAACGTGGAAAAAGACTGTTGAGATTGAACCATGGTGGCGATGGCGATCTTCTGCTCGTCCTTCGTCGCGCCGGCCTTGACGAGGATGGGTCCGGCGATGCGTCCCGCCGCGTTGATGTCGCCCAGTATGTTGTACACCGAGGGAATGATCACCGCGCCGTTGACGCCGAGAACCTTTGCCAGGGGAACGAAAATATGCATGAGTGCGTCGGTGAAGCCGCAGCGTTCGAGGATGCGTCCCATCATGACGCTGCAGAGAATTGCCGTCCCCACGCTTCCCGTGAGGTAGACTTTCACCACGATGGGCATGGTCTTGTCCACCATGGCGTTGAAGAGCCCCGCAATGCTCTTGGGGTTGACCACCAAAAGCACCAGGGAGATGCCCACGAGGGCGAGCCCCAGCATCTCGATGCCGCCCAGGCTTTTCTTGCTTCGGATCTCCTCCTGCATGTCGGTCATACTCCTTTCCTTCCGCGCTGCGTCCTCTCCGCGAAGCACCCCTTCTCCGTCCGCCGAAGCGGCGGTGCCGGAATGTCCCCGAAGCTTTCGCCATCTTTCCAGCGTCTCTCTTCCGCTCCGCCTCCGACGTGTCGCACGCTCTTCCTCTCACCCCCCGAACCCGTTCCCTCGCAGAGAGACATTCCGCCCATCCCCGCCTGCCGCCGGCACGTCAGCGCCCCGGCGCGACGTTCCGTCTTTCCAGATGCTCCCGGGCCATGCGCTCTCCGTAACGCCGCATTTCCTCCGATCCGAACCCGGACACGGGAATGCTGGTGGTCCGCTCCCGGAAGATGCGGATGTCCAGGTCGGGGAGCAGATCCTGCAGCGCCACCGCCAGGGGAAGTCCGTTTTCGTAGATCTCCATGGCGTGGGTGTTGCCGCACACCACGTTCAGCCCCAGCTCCCTCGCCGCAACAAGCAGGGGGCTTCCGGGAAGAATCCGGCTGATGGAGGCGATCACCGTGTTGACCTCGGGATGTTCCTCCCGGGCCTTCCGGAGGTGTTCCGGCGAAAATCCCGTGTGGGGGAAAAAGTGGAGCACTGTTCCGAGGGGCGTCTCGGGAGTTCCGAGAAGAATCTGCCCTTTCGCGCAGGAACAGAAGTCACCCATGTCGGCGCAGTGCCGGAGGGTTCGTTCGTAGTCGGCAAGCTCGCAGTAGAGATTCACCCCCATGAGATGGTCCAGGCGCTGCACCACGTCGCCGAGAGTCCGCACCTCCGGCAGTGGATCCCCCACGAAAAGCACATTGCCCGGCACGCCGCCGTAGGCGATCTCCACCCGGAAGGGGCGATGCCCGTGGAGCCAGGGAATCCCCGGATGCAGCCCGTGAAAGGCCTCGTGCACCTCGATGAGGGAAAGGCCGTAGAGGTCGAAATAGTTCCGGATGGTCACGCCCCCCGCGTTGGCGCCGTCCGCGACGGGATGGTGCGCCACGAGACAGTCCGCGTTCGTGGCGGCAGCCAGCTCGATGGCGTTCTCCGTGAGCGTCATGAGCACCGCCACCCTTCGCACCGGCCGGTCCGGGCTTCCCCAGATCAGACCGGGCAGCTCCGTCACCGCCTTGCCTGGAATGTCCGACGTCTTGGTCACCACGAAATGGTTGTTTCCGGACAGGTCCTCCGCACCGCGCACGAGACGGCCCCCCGTGATGACCTGAAGCGCGTCGAGGACATCCCGCACGACTCTGCACCGCTCCACAATAAAACACCTCCTCGATTTCGGCAGACAAAAAAAGACCGCAGGACCGCTGCCGGAGGGGTTTCCCCCCGGCGGCGGGCCAGCGGTCTTCAGGCTATCCTCAGTCGGATCTCCCTCTGCCTGCTGTCCCTTACAACGACACGATCATATCCAGAACGGGCTCCGCAAAGACGATGAGCATGCACGCCAGTTCGAGATCCGGATCGTAGTCCTTTAGAACGGCGGTGACGCGGATCTTGAGATCCTTTTCCACGGCGGAACGGATACGGCTCTTGTACTCGTCGAGCAGCGCGTTGTCGATGAGCTTCGTCGCCCCGCGATCCTTGGCGGAGAGCGTGGCCAGCGCTTTCACCCTCTGGTTGTTCGCCAGCACGAGCACCTTGTCGTCGATGACATGGACCTTCTGCCACCGGAACCCCAGGCCGAACATCTCCTGGTTCACCGCATTGTTGATGCGCATGATCTCCTGTTTGAACTCACCGGGCTGCATGCGATGCCCCCTGCCACTCCTCAGAAAGAGTTGTGCAAACCACAACGACACTCATCAATGATGATGATGATACTCACTTTACGAAAGAGCTTCTTCTTTGTCAAGAGTGCGAACCGGTCGAATTTTCTCGGGCATTATTCCCGGCGTGGCCCTCGTCCTCCGAAAAGCCACTTCGGTCACCGTCGTCTCTTTCCGCCGCCAGGGCCTCCACCTCGCCGATGATGTAGCCGAGGTGGCGCAGCAGCGCCTTCTCCGCCTCATCCGGGTCGCGGCGGGCAATGGCCTCGGCGATGGCCCGATGGCCGTTCTCCGGGGGCAATGCACCCCGCCGTTTCCGAAAGGACATGGTCATGGCGAGGAGATCCCTGTCGCGGAAGATCAGGTCCAGCGCCGCGGCGAGCACACGATTTCCTCCGGCCCGCGCGATGGCCTGGTGGAATTTCCGGTCCACCACCGCCACATGTTCTCTCGACACGTGCTGCGACGTGTCGAGGATGGCCGCGAAGGTGGCGATCTCCTCCATCTCCTGCTCCTTCGCCCGCTCCGCCGCGAGGCGGCAGGTCTCCCGCTCGATGGCACGCCTCGCCACGAGCACCTCGATGATCTTCTCCGGCGCATCGCAGGAAAGCTCGTCCAGAAAGCGCCTCGCCGCCACCTCGCGCCCCTCCTGTTGCTGACGCTCCTGCACCAGGAGCCTCCCACGCTCGGAAAGAACGCGCCCCTTGTTGCTCTCCTGTTCCAGAAAGCCATCTTTCTCCAGTTCGGCCAGAAGACGCCCCGCCGAGGCGGGACTCATGGACACCCCCTCTGCGGCAAGGCGATCCGCGAAAGCCGCCGCGCCGATGGGACGTCGGTACGCGGCGACCACGGAAAGACCGAGTTCCCGGAGAGAATTTCTTTCCAGACCTCTCACGACCCTCGCCTCCTCTCCCGGGCAGGCTTCCTCCGGCCCCGGCGTCGACGCCGCCTCGGGCCCGGAGCCTTTCCCCGCAGGTACGCCCGCAGGAAAAGGAGAACATGTTTTTTCGGACATTTTCCGCAGTTTACCTTGATCCATTTTATCCGTCACTCCTCAAATTTGACAAGATTTGCGTTTTATACGAAGATCTACACAAATCAAAATTGATGAGTGAGTTCCTCGCCAACGCCACCCGAAAAGACGAATCGGTACGGCAACGTCCGCAGCCCCAAACGGCCCGGCCGACGCGGGAGGGACACAACACTCCACGAAAGGGGATTCGCACATCATGAAAACACGTCGCATCGTCGTCGTCGGTGGAGGCTGGGGCGGCTGTGCCGCCGCCTTTGCCGCAGCGAGAGCGGGAGCTGAGGTAACCCTCTGCGAGCGCACGGACATGCTTCTCGGAACGGGTCTGGTGGGGGGGATCTTCCGCAACAACGGACGCTTCACCGCCGCGGAGGAGATGACCGTCCTGGGGAGCGACGTCTTCCTCCTCATGGACGCCTGCGCACGCCACACGAACGTGGCGTTCCCCGGACACGCCCACGCGAGCCTCTACGACGTGTACCGCATGGAACCGGAAATCCGGAGAGCGCTGGAGAAAGCCGGCGTGAACGTGCGCTGCCGCGCCTCCGTGTCGGACATCCGCATGGAGGAAGCCTCCGGCGACACCACCGGAGACGGGAGCGCCGCCCCCCGGCGACATATCGCCGCCGTGCTTCTGCGGAGCGGCGAAGCCATCGAAGGGGATGCCTTCGTGGACGCCACGGGAACCTCCGCCACGCCCGCCAACTGCAACCGCTACGGCAGCGGCTGCGCCATGTGCATCCTGCGGTGTCATACCTTCCTCCCTCGGGTGAGCCTCACCACCAAGGCCGGCGTGGAGGAGTGGGACGGTTGCCGGGAAGACGGCACACCCGGCGCGATGAGCGGTTCCTGCAAACTCATGAAGGACTCCCTCGCTCCGGAGATCCGGAAAGAGCTGGAGGAACGGGGCGTCTGCATCGTTCCCATTCCCGTCTCTCCGAGCACAGGCGAGAAGAAGCTCTCTCTCAAGGCATGCCAGCAGTACGCACTGAAGGAATTCGCGGAGAACGTGGTCCTGCTCGACACCGGTCCCGCCAAGCTCATGAGCCCCTACTACCCCCTCGATCTGCTCCGGACAATCCCAGGGTTCGAAAACGCCCGTTTCGAGGACCCCATCGCGGGCGGACAGGGTAACTCCATGCGCTACTTCGGCTTCGCCCGCTGTACCGTCACCATGCAGGCCCGGGGACAGGTGGACAATCTCTTCTGCGCGGGGGAGCGCGGAGGCGCCATGGTGGGACACACCGAGGCGGTGGTGACGGGAGAACTGGCGGGACACAACAGCGTCCGCAGAGCCCTGAACATGCCGCTCCTCACGTTTCCCACCTCCCTCGCCGTAGGGGACTACATCGAATCCGTAACGGCCATGATGGAGACAGAGGAGGGCCGGCGGACGAAATTCACCTTCTCCGGCTCGGTCTACTTCGAGCGCATGCGGCGCCTGGGTCTGTACAGCACGGACCCGGAGGAGATCCGGCGCCGAGTGGCATCTTCCTCGCTCGCGGGAGTGCTGGCAAAACCCCTGCTGCCGCGCTAGGCGCATTCCGGCGGCCCCGCCGGAATCATCTCCGAAAAAACCGCCGGGGAAAAAACTGGAGGCGGTTTTCAGAGTGCACAAAAAAAAGCCCCTTTGGCGTTATGATGATGGTGTTCGGAAACGCCGTTTCGGGAACGCGGTCCGGAGGCGCCGCCGCGTTCCCGTCGTCCCGCCGCGCAGGATCGGCCCGGCGGAAACCGTACGGAACATGCGGGAGGAATGGCCATGTCCGCACCATGCAGCGTCGTTCTCCTCACGGGATTTCTCGGCAGCGGCAAGACCACGGTGCTGCGGCACCTCCTTGAGACCCTCCCCGGAGAAACCGAAAAGGGGGGGCCTCTGCGCTGCGGTGTGCTCATCAACGAATTCGGCAAGGTGAGCATCGACGGGCCTCTGCTCCGGGAGGGAAGAGCACAGCTTCCCCTCTGGGAGATCAACCGGGGGTCCATCTTCTGCTACTGCGCCAAGGGAGATTTCTTGCGCACGCTGCTCACGGACGTGCGGCACAGCGCACCGGCCCTTCTCCTGGTCGAGGCCAGTGGTGTCGCGGACCCCACCGACCTGGAGCGGGACTTCGCCCGGCCGCTCCTCTCCCCTCTCTACCGGCTTGTACGGAACATCTGCGTCGTGGACGCCCCGCGCTTCGAGGAGACGCTGGACCTGTTCCCCCTGGTGAGCAAGCAGGTCCTTGCCGCACATCTTCTGCTGGTCAACAAGTGTGACCTCCTCGCTCCGAACGAACGGGAGCGCCTGGGACGACTCCTTCGGGAGCTCAATCCCGCGGCGGCGCTGTGCTTCACCAGCTTCGCCGCGGTGACGCCCGGCTGCCACCGCGTTTCCTGGAACGACATCTTCCCCGCCTCCGGCGACGCTCCACACGCCACCGGAGCGAGCTTGCCCTGCCGGGGCGGGCCGGAAAACGGCGGAGAGGGCGACGACACGCTGCCTCCCCTCCCCTCGGAGGAGGAACTCGAAATCCTTCTCGACCGCATTCTCCAGGACCCGGAGGGCTCCCTCGGCCCCTCGGAACTCTTCTCCCAAACCGTGTACTGGAAAAGCGACGGTAGCGACAACAGCGGCGACAACGACGCCGCCGAACCGAAGGGAGTTCTCCGCTCCGGGAAGGACCTCTTCGAAAAAGAGCACTCCGGAAGCGACGCGCCGGAGGCAGAACAGAAAACGCCGCTCCCCGAGGAATCCGGAAAGCTCCCGCGACGTTTCGAGCGGCTTCTCCGGGCCCTGCCCGCCGACTTGGTGCGGGGAAAGGGGTTCCTCCGGGACCCGGCAGGGCACTTTCTCCACTACGATCAGACCGGAAGCTCCTGGAGCGTGAAACCCTACGACGGCCCCCTGCCTCCGGGACTGGGGGAGCGAAACTGCGCCGTCTTCATCCGCCGCCGGAGGGACCATCGGGAAATTCCCCGACTCTTCGCCGACGTCGGCCTGGAGGTGACGGATCATGCACTCTGAAAACGCGAAACCTGCGGGCGAAAAGACCGGACGGCGTGAAGGGGCGGAACGCGCCCGCCTGGAGATCCGCCTGGACGGGGAACGCTTCGTCGCGGAGGTGTCCGTACCGCAACTCCTCGGAGATGCCCTCGCCGAGGCGGGCTTTCCCCTTGAAATGCCCTGCGGCGGCCAGGGGCGGTGCGGCAAATGCCGGGTCCGCGCAGCGGGCGTCCTTTCGCCCCTGGAGACCGCTTCCGCCGCGTCTCTCGGAGAGGCCTCCGGCATCCCCGCCATTGTCGCATCCTCCTCCGGCGGAAAGGCCTGTTCCGGCGAGACGCCCTCCCCGGCCCCCCGGATCGCGCACACCCCCGGCGAAACCGCCGCATACCCAACCCCTCCGGTCACACACGCCCTCGGCGACACCAAGCCCCCGGGCTCTTCAGACGACACGAGCGAACTCCGGCTCGCCTGTCGTACCGTGATGGAGGGGGACTGCACGGTCTTTCTCCACGCGGAGGAAAGCACCGGGCACCTTTCCGGACATCCCGCTCGTCTGCGCACCGCCATCGCGGAGCGGAACAAAAACTCCCTGGATCTTCTTCCCCTTCCGGAAGGTCTCCTCGCGGCGTGCACCACCGCTCCGCTCACCGTCGCATGGGAAGAGGCGGAACAGGCGGAGGACGTCTCCGCGACACTTTTCCGCGCCTTGGCCGATACAGGCTTTCGCCTTTCCGAAAGGGAGCGACATCGAACGCTCCAGAACGCTCTGCGGGCCTGGACACCCGGAAAGGACCTCGCCGCCTCGGTCCATCGCCGCCGGGGACGGACCTGGCTCACCTCCGGCGGGGAGGAACTCTGCGGTGCCGCCTGCGATCTGGGGACCACCACGGTGGCGTGCCGCCTCTTCCGCCTTCGGGACGGGGCGCTTCTGGCCACCCGGTCCGGAAGAAATCTCCAGAGCCGCTTCGGCGGTGACGTCATCGCCCGCATCGCCGCCGCGACGGCGCACGACCCGGACGACACCGAAAAAGGCACCCCTCTCTTCCGGCTGCAGCGCCTCGCCGCGGAAACGCTGGAGACCCTCCTGCTCCAAGCCGCCCGGGACGCGGGAATTTCTCCCTCCGCGGTGAGCGAGATCGTCTGCTGCGGCAATTCCGCCATGCACTCCCTGCTCTACGGCTACCGACCGGTCTTTCTCTCGCGCCTTCCCTTTCTTCCGGCGGAAAGAATCTCCCCCGAGCTGCCCGGGGCGTCCCTCGGACTCCACGCCTTCGGCGGGGCGTCCGTGCGCTTTCTGCCCCTCGTCGGCGGCTTCGTGGGGGGCGACACGACGGGCCTGCTCCTTGCGGCCCGAACGCTCCTGCCCCCGAAAAGACGGCGACTCCTCCTGGACCTCGGCACGAACGGGGAGATCGTCCTCCAGTGGGAGGAACGCCTCCTCGCCTGCTCCACCGCGGCGGGACCGGCCTTCGAGGGGGGCAACATCTCCTGCGGCATGCCCGCCACGGAGGGAGCCGTCATCGGGGTGGAACGCGCCGAAGAGGGATGGCGCTGCACCGTCGCGGGCGGCGGGGCACCCGCGGGACTCTGCGGCTCGGGGCTGCTCGACGCCCTGGCAGTGCTCCGCTCGTGGAACCTGGTCGCGCCGGACGGACGTCTCGTCTCTCCCGGGGAGGCCCCCCTCCGGTTTCGCCCTCTTCTCTTCGGGGACACAGGGGGAAACAACCGGGGCATCGAACTGGCCAAGGAAGTGCGGCTCACCCAGAAGGACATCCGGGAGTTCCAGCTCGCCAAGGGCGCGGTTCGGGCCGGAGCGGAGCTGCTCCTGGAGGAAGCGGGGGGCACATGGAGCGACCTGGAGGAGTGCGTCGCCGCAGGGGCCTTCGGCAGCTCCCTGAGGCCCGCATCCCTGGTCGCCACGGGACTCCTTCCCCCCGAGACGGCGGGGCGCATCACGCCCCTCGGCGGCGGCGCGGGAGAGGGATGCCGCCTGGTTCTCCTCGGCGAAGACCCTCTTTGGGAGGAGGCGTGCCGCCTCGCCGCAGCGACGCACCACGTGGACCTGGGGGGACATCCCCGCTTCCAGGAGACCTTCGTGCGCTTTCTCGCCCTGGCCTGAATTTCACTGCGGTGCCGTAACGACGGTCTGTGGCCTTCTCGCTTTTTCTGAGACATCCTCACCCTTTTTCGGGAAAGGAGGCGTTTTCATGCCGGTCCTGCGCCACATCCCTCTGACCTTCACGGCCGAGGCCATTCTCCGCATCGCCGGGGGTGCGCGCACCCCCCGGAGCGACGCGCCCGCCTCCGGGGACGCTTTTTCCTCCGGAGAAACCCGACGGTTCTCTCCGGAGCGACAGGAGAAGTTCCGCCCGCTCGCGGAGGAGATGCGCGTCCTCGCCCTCGCCTGCGCCGCCCCCGCCGTTGCCTGGGAGCGCTACGCCCTGGAAAGCGCGATCCCCGAGACGGGGACGGTGACGCTCTGTGCGCGCCCCCTTGCGGACCCCCGCGACGACGAGGGCGATGCCGTTCCTCCCAAAGGCGGGGGATCCTCCATGCCGGAACAGGCGGAAGGAGATGCGGACGGCGACGGAACACCCCGCCTCTCCCTCTTCCTCGGGGAAAGCGCCACCTACCTGGAGGGAGCGGCCTACGTCTTCGCCGCTGTCACCACCATCGGCCCGGAACTGGAGAGACGGCTCGCCGCCTTCGAGGCCGAGGGGGATCTCCTCCGGGCCTACTTTCTCGACGCCGCGGGAGTGCTCGCCCTGGAAAGGGCCTCCGCCGCGCTGCGGCGCCTCGCCCGGGACTGCGCCGCCGGAGAGGGGCGCTCCCTTTCCCCAACCCTGCTCCCCGGCTCGGCGCCGGGATGGTCCGTGGAGGGGCAAGAGGCACTGCTCCGCCTCGCGGGAGGCGACCGCCTGGGCATCACCATCACCGAGGGAGCCATGCTCCGCCCTCTCATGTCGGGGTCATTCCTCCTCGGCGTGGGGGACTTCGAAGGCAAAAAGCATCCCGCCACGCTCTGCACGGGATGCGCACGCTACGAAACCTGCCTTTGGCGCCAGGTGGAGGACGTGGCGGAAGAGCCCGCCGCGCCGGGGAGAGCGGAGGAAGGTCCACTGGGTACAGAAAGTCCCCGAAAGGGGAAAGGAAAGGAGAAGCCATGATGACCACAGGGAAAGAACTCGTGTTGCGGGCTTTGCACTTCGAAACGGTAGAGCGCACCCCCTGGGTCCCCTTCACGGGGGTCCACTCGGCCCGGCTCCTCGAACAGGACGCAGCGACCTATCTTCAAGACCCCTCCTCCATCGTGCGGGGGGTGACCCTCGCGGCGGAGCGGACCCTCGCGGACGGCGTCTGCGCCGTCTTCGACCTCCAGGTGGAGGCGGAGGTCCTGGGATGTCGCCTCAAGTGGTCCCCGAACAATCCTCCCGCCGTGGCCTCTCACGTGCTGGAGGAGGGAAAGGCGCTGGCGGACCTGCCCTCCCTCACGAAGGACCAGGGGCGTATTCCTCTGTGTCTGGAGGCGACCCGGGAGCTTGTGCGCACCGTCGGAGACCAACTCGCGGTCTTCTCCCTTCTCTGCGGCCCCTTCACGCTGGCGCTCCATCTGGCGGGGCAATCCTTTCTCACGGACCTCATCGAAAAACCCGACTACGCCCAGGAGATCCTCCGCTTCTGCAGCGACACCGCCGCCCGTCTCGCCACGTGGTATCTCGAAACGGGATCGCCCGTGGTGGCCATCGTGGACCCCATGACGAGCCAGATCTCCCCCCGCCACTTCCGAAAGTTCGTCGCCCCCTGCCTGGAGCCGGTCATCGCCGTCATCCGGGAGAAGGGCGGCATCGCCTCGCTCTTCTGCTGCGGCGACGCAACGAAGAATATCGAACTCATGATGCAGTGCGGTCCCCATTCCGTCGCCTTCGATGAACAGGTGGACCTGGCGCTGGTGCGGGATCTGGCGAAGAAGCACCGCGTCAGCTTCGAGGGAAACATGCCCCTCACCACGACGCTGCTCTTCGGCTCCCCTCTCGAATGCGCCCGGGATGCGGCGGCGCGACTCGACATCGGCGGCAAGGAAGGCTACATCCTCTCCCCCGGCTGCGACCTTCCCTTCCACACGCCCCTGTACAACCTGGAGGCTGTGGGGCGGTTCGTCCGCTTCGGCGAACTCCCCCAGGAAACGGCGGGGTTCATCTCCCTCGAACAGGCCCTGGCCGCCGCGGATGAGAGCGGAGAGGAGTTGCAGCCGGTGGAGATCGTCCCCGGAAGAGTCTTCATCGAGATCGTCACCCTCGACTCCGAGGGGTGCGCCCCCTGCCAGTACATGTGCGAGGCCGTGCGGAGCGTGGAAGAACACTACGGAAAGCGGCTCGTCTGGAGAGAGACCCTCATCAAGAGCCTCGCGGGAATCCGCCGCACCCAGAAGTTGGGGGTCTCCACCCTCCCCACACTGCTCATGAACAACGAGATCGTCTTCGACAATCTCGTCCCCACCCGGGAGGAATTGATCCGGGAGATCGACCGCCGTCTCTCGGAACCCCGGGGAGAGCGCTGAACGAACCGGCTCCCCGCCCCCGCGTCAGGCGGCGTCCTTCTCGTAGGGAACGCCGTCCGCGGCGGGGGGCACCGCTTTTCCCACGAACCCCACGAGGATCGCAAGGGTGAGGATGAAGGGGATCATTGCCAGGAGCTGGGAGGGAACAGGCAGCAGACGCTGCATGTCCGCCCGCCCCATGAAGACCACCAGTCCCTGGGCCGCGCCGAAGAGCAGGCACGCCGCCGCCGCTCCCTGGGGCTTCCACTTGCCGAAGATCATCGCCGCCAATGCGATGAATCCCTGTCCGCAGATGAGGGTGGCGCTGAAGCGGGACACCACGGCGACGCTCATGGCGGCCCCACCGAACCCGGCCAGCACGCCACCGACGACCACCGCGAGGTACTTGAGACGATCCACGTCGATGCCCAGGGTGTCCGCCGCCCTCGGGTGCTCTCCCACGGCGCGGAGTCGCAGACCCAGACGAGTACGATAGAGCACGAACCAGAGAACTCCCACCAGGAAAAATCCCACGTAGACCGTGGCGTACTGATTGAGGACCATGTCCCAGAAACCGTTCTGGGGAAAAACGCCGTTCAGCGGGCGTGAGATCTTGGCGTCCAGCGGAAGGGCAAGTGTCTGAGTGGCCCCGTCGAAGAGAAGCCGCGCGCAGAACAGGGAGATGCCGGGGCCGAGAAAGTTCAGAGCAATGCCCGAGACCACCTGGTTCGCCTTGAAGGTCACACAGGCCACGGCGTGAAGCAGGGCCAGAAGTCCTCCCGCGGCCCCCGCGGCGAAGAAGCCCAGCCACGCGTCCTGCAGGAAATAGCCCACCGCGGCTCCCACGAAGGCGCCGAAGGTCATCATCCCCTCCAGGCCGATGTTCACCACCCCCGCGTTTTCCGAGACGGTACCCCCGAGCGCCGCGTAAAGAAGCGGCGTGGCGTACATGAGGGTCGTTCCCAGAATGAAGGCGACGCTCTCAAGAAACATGCCCTCTCTCCTTCTCTCCGGCGCTCGCCGTCTCCGCTTCTGTCGTCGCTTCCGCGAGCGCTTCTTCCGTGTCTCTTTTCCGTTTCGTTTCCTGGCCGCCGGAAGCGCTCCCTCCTTCGTCGCCTTTCCTCCGCCTCCATCGTTCCGCGAGGAGAGGAATGCATCGCGGCATGGCCACGAAGAAGACGATGGCCCCCATAACGATGTTCACCACTTCCGTCGGAGCCCGAAGAGCAAATTGCAGTTTCGAGCCGCCGTACTTAAGAGCCCCGAAGAGAAATCCGCTGAGAACGCATCCCAGAGGCGTGTTGTTGCCGATGAGTGCCACGGCGATGCCGTCGAAGCCGAAGCCCTCCATGGCGGCGAGTTCCGCCGCCTGCCTCGTCCACCCCAGGACGTGAAACGCCCCGGCGGCCCCCGCGAGGGCTCCCGAAATCGCCATGGAACGGACGACGTTCCGCTTCACGTCGATCCCGCCGTACTCCGCGCAAGACGCATTAAACCCCACGGCGCGCAGCTCGTAGCCGAGGGCCGTCCGGTTCAGAATCCACCAGCACAGGAAAGCCAGCCCGAGGGCCAGAAAAATGCCCGCGTTGAAGGGCGTGCGGAGCACGTCGCTCCAGAGAGGATTCTCCGCCCGCCAGGCGAGCCCCGCCTCGCTGGTCTCCCAGACGCCGAGAATTTCGATGCGCGCCGAGTCCCGGACGAACTCCGTGGCGGTGGCGGCGGCACGGGTGATTCCCGGGCGCGTGACCACAAAGTTGTTGCCGTAGAGGGCGATCCAGTTGAGCATGATCGTGCCGATGACCTCGTTCACGCCCCAGCGGGCCTTGAGGAACCCCGCGAGGGCGCCCCAGAGCGCCGCCGCGATCATTCCGGCCCCGGCGGCGGCGACGGCGTGCACCACCGGCGGCAGCTCCACAAAGGCCCCCGTCAGGGCCGCCGCCAGGGCGCCGAGGATGAACTGTCCCTCCGCGCCGATGTTGAAGAGCCCCGTGCGGAAGGCAAAAGCTACAGAAAGCCCTGTGAGAATCAGCGGCGTCGCGTAGATGACCGTATAGGCCATGTAACTCGGCCTCGAAAAGATGCCCCGGAAGATCACCGAAAAGGCCCGGAAGGGATCGTACCCCGCTGCGGCGAGAAAGAGCCCTCCCACGACGAATCCCATCGCCACCGAGAGGAGCGTCACTACGAGCGGCGACGCCCGGCGGCGCTCCTTTCCCGGAGAAGTCACCATGCGCACCGCACCTCCCCTCGCACGAGCATGCCACGCCGCTCCACTTCGCCGTCAAAAACTGCCGGTAGACGCGACGGGCACCACAAAGGCGGAGTCCCCGAAACACACTCTCGCACCGCCGAACCTCTCAGGCCACACAGGGAGGAGTCAGGGCGCACGCACATCCGCATTCCTCCCGCCCGCCATGAGGAGCCCCAGGGTGCTCTCCTCCGTCTCGTTCCGGTCCAACACTCCCGTGATGCACCCTCCGCAGATCACGGCGATGCGGTCCGCCAGAGCGAGGATCTCCTCCAGCTCCAGAGAGACCAAAAGCACCGCCTTTCCCCGGTCCCGTTGCGCCGCAAGCACGCGGTGCACGTATTCGATGGCTCCCACGTCGAGCCCCCGGGTCGGCTGGGCGGCGATGAGCAGCTCCGGATCGGACGACACTTCCCGGGCGATGATCACCTTCTGCTGGTTCCCCCCGGAGAGCGCTTTCGCCGGGTGCTCCGCCGCAGGAGGCCGTACGTCAAAGCGCCGGATCAACTCCTCCGCAAAGGCGCGAATGGCCTTTCGGTCCAGAACGCCCCGCTTCGAGAAAGGTTCCCGGCGCACCCGTTCGAGCACCAGATTTTCCGCCACGGAGAAGTCCGCCACGAGCCCCCGGCGCTGCCGGTCCTCGGGAATCGTAGCGATCCCCCTGTCCAGAACCTCCCGGGGAGAACAGTTCGTGATCTCCTCCCCCCGGAAGAACACGCCTCCCGACTCGACGCGCCGCAGTCCCGTCAGGGCCTCCACCAGCTCGCTCTGGCCGTTGCCGTCCACACCGGCGAGCCCGAGGATCTCCCCGGCCCGCACCTCCAGAGAGAGCCCTTTCAGGCGCAAAAGTCCCCGGTTGCACCGCACCCGAAGATCCTTCACGGCAAGGACGACCTCCCCGGGCCGGAACGGTCCCTTGGCCACCGAGAAGCTCACGGGACGCCCCACCATCTTCTCCGCCAGATCACCCTCCGACACGGCGGCCACCTCCACCGTATCGATCCACCTGCCTCTGCGGATGATGGTGCAGCGATCCGCCATGGCCTTGATCTCCCGAAGCTTGTGGGTGATCAAGAGCACC